>JBEIDM010000001.1:0-38544 GCA_040383445.1 Candidatus Methylopumilus sp.
ACAGCTTGAGCACCCGCAGCAATTTGCGCATTCAAATATTGAATCACGGTTTGTGCGGTCGTTTCTAAAATATGGTGCAATAAATCAGGACGGGCATAAGCCATTTTTTTGATGTTCAAAAAGTCGGTACCGCCCTTGCCTTCAACCATGTAAGTAGCGAGCGTCCAAGGACTTCCTGAAAAGCCAATCAGCGGCACGCGACCATCCAGTGTTTTGCGAATTTGGCTCACTGCGTCAAACACGTATTTCAGTTTTGCCATATCAGGCACTTCTAATTTCTGAATGTCCGTTTCTTGTTGAAGCGTGCGTTCAAATTTAGGGCCTTCACCTTCTTCAAAATAAAGTCCTAAGCCCATTGCATCAGGCACGGTCAAAATGTCTGAGAATAGAATCGAAGCGTCGAGTAATGGATAGCGATCTAAGGGCTGAATTGTCACTTCGGTTGCGAAGTCTGGATTCTTGCAAAGCTGTAGAAAACTACCTGCTGTTTTACGGCTTTCACGATACTCAGGTAAATAACGTCCCGCTTGTCGCATCATCCATACAGGGGTGTAATCTGTTGGTTGGCGCATGAGTGCTTTTAGAAAAGTATCGTTCTTTAACATCGTCATTTTTTGTCTTTAAATAGTGTAATTCAATGATGAAAAAAGGGTGCTAAGCACCCTTTTCTTTTACGCTAAATTAGCGAGGTAATTTAGATGAGCCCATTAAGAACTCATCGACTGCTCTAGCACATTGACGGCCTTCGCGAATCGCCCAAACAACCAATGATTGACCACGACGCATATCGCCAGCTGCAAAGATTTTAGCTTTAGAGGTTGCGTAACAACCTTCGCCATCTGTGGTTGCTTTAGCGTTACCGCGGTTGTCTTTTTCCACGCCAAACGCATCGAGCACTTTTTGCATTGGACTGACAAAGCCCATAGCAAGCAAGACCAAGTCTGCTTTGATAGTGAATTCAGTCCCTGGAATTTCTTCCATTTTGCCGTTTTTCCACTCAACCTTAGCGCCTTTAAGCGCTGTGACTTTACCGTTTTCACCAATAAATTCTTTGGTTGTCACAGACCAGTCACGCTCACAACCTTCTTCGTGTGAACTTGAAGTGCGAAGTTTAAGTGGCCAGTTTGGCCAGACCATTTCTTTATTTTCTTTTGCTGGTGGTTGAGGCATCAATTCAAATTGCGTAATGGATAGTGCGCCATGACGGTTAGATGTACCTACGCAATCAGAACCAGTGTCACCGCCGCCAATCACAACCACATGTTTATTGGTCGCCATGATTTGATTAGGAATCGTGTCACCTGCCACCACTTTGTTTTGTGGTGTTAAAAAGTCCATCGCAAAGTGTACGCCATCTAATTCACGGCCAGTAGCCGGTAAGTCGCGTGGGTGCTCTGCACCTCCAGCTAAAACCACAGCATCGAATTCTTTTGTGAGTTGATCAGCGCTCACATTTTCACCAACGGTTTGATTCACACGGAATTCAACACCTTCGGCTTCCATTTGTTTGATGCGACGGTCGATATGACTTTTTTCGAATTTAAAGTCAGGGATGCCGTAACGTAACAAACCACCAATACGTGTTTCTTTTTCAAATACCACCACATTGTGACCAGCACGAGCCAATTGCTGCGCTGCTGCCATACCCGCAGGGCCTGAGCCTACGATGGCAATTTTTTTGCCAGTTTTATGTGATGGCGGTTGTGGAACTACCCAGTTATTTTCCCAAGCTTTATCAATGATCGCGTGTTCAATTGATTTAATACCAACTGCATCGTCATTAATGTTGAGCGTACATGCTGCTTCGCAAGGTGCTGGACAGATACGACCAGTGAACTCTGGGAAGTTATTGGTTGAATGCAATACATCAATCGCACCGCGCCAATCTTGTTGGTAAACCAAATCATTCCAGTCAGGAATAATATTGTTGATTGGACAGCCTGTTGTACAGAATGGAATGCCGCAATCCATGCAACGTGCGCCTTGAATTTTAGCCTCTTCATCGCTGAGATGAATGACGAACTCTTTGTAGTTTTTAACGCGATCAGTGACAGGCAAATTTGCCTCTGAAAGACGTTCATACTCCATAAAACCGGTGACTTTACCCGTTATGCAGCTTCCTTCTTAGCAGCAGCGGCCAACTCTGTGAGGGCACGCTTATATTCATTTGGCATCACTTTAACAAACTTAGTTCTCATGTTCGCCCAATCTGCACGAATTGCTTGAGCACGTTCACTGCCTGTGTAGGCAATGTGTTTATCAATGAGTGCTAATAATGTTGTTTCGTCGGCTTGATTTAAGTGGTTAACGCTACCAGGGGTAAACGTTGAAGCTGGCTCAACTTTTTCGAGTGAAACCATGCCCATGTTGCAACGTTTGTTGAACATGCCATCTTCGTCATACACGTAAGCCACACCGCCAGACATACCAGCAGCAAAGTTAAGGCCAGTTTGACCTAGCACCACTACTGTACCGCCAGTCATGTATTCACAACCGTGGTTACCAACGCCTTCGACGACTGCACTTGCACCTGAATTACGGACACAGAAACGTTCGCCTGCGACGCCGCGGAAATAACTTTCGCCTGTGGTTGCGCCGAACATCACGGTATTACCAGCAATCACGTTTTCATGTGCGATACCGCGGAAAGCTTTAGGTGGTTTAATCACAATACGACCGCCACACAAGCCTTTACCAACATAGTCGTTACCCTCGCCAGTCAGTTCTATGCTGATGCCATGTGCCAAGAATGCGGCAAAGCTTTGACCGGCCGTGCCAGTTAACTTAATGTTAATCGTTTCGTCTGGTAAACCTGCATTGCCATAAATGCTTGCCACTTGATTAGACAACATGGTGCCGCATGTACGGTTAGTGTTGGTAATCGGCAAGTCAATATTGACCTTCTCGCCTTTTTCTAAGGCTGGCTTAGCAAGCGCGATAAGCTGATTATCCAGTGCGTGTTTTAAACCATGATCTTGGTTTTCATTGTGATGCAATGAAACTTCTTCACCCACTTTAGGCTGGTGGAATATCTTAGTGAAATCCAAGCCCGAAGCTTTCCAGTGATCCAAGCCTTTTTGCATATCCAATAAATCAGCACGGCCGATTAAATCATTAAATTTGCGTATGCCCATTTCAGCCATCAGTTCACGCACTTCTTCAGCAATAAAGAAGAAGTAATTCACAACGTGCTCTGGTTGACCAGTAAAGCGTTTACGCAATTCAGGATCTTGTGTTGCCACACCTACTGGACAAGTGTTGAGGTGGCATTTACGCATCATGATGCAGCCTTCAACAACAAGCGGCGCTGTTGCAAAACCAAACTCATCGGCACCTAGTAATGCACCAATCAGTACGTCACGACCTGTTTTCATTTGGCCGTCAACTTGCAAGATCACACGACCACGCAATTGGTTAAGCACTAAAGTTTGCTGTGTTTCAGCCAAACCAAGTTCCCACGGCGTACCCGCATGTTTGATCGATGAAATTGGTGAAGCACCAGTACCACCGTCATGACCAGCCACAACAATGTGATCTGATTTTGCTTTTGCTACACCAGCAGCAACAGTGCCAATACCCGTTTCTGATACCAATTTCACAGAGATTTCAGCTTTTGGATTTGCATTTTTCAAATCGTGAATCAATTGTGCTAAATCTTCGATAGAGTAAATATCGTGATGCGGCGGCGGTGAAATTAAACCTACGCCAGGTACTGAGAAACGTAACTGTGCAATATATGGGCTGACTTTGTGGCCTGGTAATTGACCGCCTTCACCAGGTTTTGCACCTTGTGCCATTTTGATTTGGATTTGGTCTGCGTTTGCTAAATATTCAGCAGTCACACCGAAGCGACCTGAGGCCACTTGCTTAATTTTTGAGCGCATTGAATCGCCTGCTTTAAGCGCAATGTCTGTTTCAATTAAACTCGCACCAATCACTTCAGCCATTGAGCTGGCTTTGGCTACAGGAATGAAACGTTTAGGATCTTCGCCGCCTTCGCCAGTATTTGATTTGCCGCCAATGCGGTTCATCGCAATCGCTAATGTTGCATGAGCCTCAGTTGAAATAGAACCTAAAGACATCGCGCCTGTAGCAAAACGTTTAACAATTTCTTTTGCTGGTTCAACTTCATCTAAAGGCACAGGTGCGCCAGCAGATTTAATGTCGAACAAGCTACGCAAAGTCATATGACGACGACTTTGATCGTTGATGAGTTTTGCGTATTCTTTGTAAGTGCTTGCTTCGCCTGTACGGGTTGCAAGTTGTAATTTAGAAATGGATTCAGGTGTCCACATGTGTTCTTCGCCACGCACACGGAAAGCATATTCACCACCCGCTTCAAGTGCATTCGCAAGCACTGGATCTTCACCAAACGCATTGTTGTGCATATTGATCGCTTCTTGAGCAACTTCGCTTAAGCCAATGCCTTCAATGTGCGTTGCAGTACCTGTGAAGTATTTTTCAATAAATGCTGTGTTGAGACCAATTGCTTCAAAGATTTGTGCGCCGCAATAAGATTGGTAAGTTGAAATACCCATCTTAGACATGACTTTATGTAAGCCTTTGCCGATCGCCTTCACAAATTTCTTATTGCTTTCGTAAGTGTCGTTACCCACTAAATCAGCAATAGTTTGGAATGCCAACCAAGGACAAACAGCTTCTGCGCCATAGCCGGCAAGCAATGCAAAATGATGCACTTCGCGTGCAGAACCAGTGTCTACTACCAAGCCAGTGCTGGTGCGGAGGCCGGCACGCACTAATGATTGATGCGTTGCTGAAGTCGCAAGTAACGCAGGAATTGCTAAGCGATCCTTACTGACATTGCGATCCGACAAGATTAAAACATTGAAGCCATCGTGGACTGCTTTATTAGCGGCAACACAAACGGATTCAACAGCTGCTTCCATGCCACGTTTACCTTGCTCGGCAGGGTAAGTAATGTCCAATGTCAGTGTGCGATATTGGTTTTGTGTAAAGGTGCTAATCGCTTTAAGTTGTTCTAATTCTTCAAGCATTAAAACAGGCTGACTTGCCTCTAAACGCATTGGAGGATTGGTTTCATCAATACCAAGTAAATTAGGTTTTGGACCAATAAATGTCACCAATGACATCACTAATTCTTCACGAATTGGATCGATAGGTGGGTTAGTCACTTGCGCAAATAATTGCTTGAAGTAGTGATATAAAACTTTTGGTTTGTTTGATAACACTGAAAGTGCTGCATCATTACCCATAGAGCCAGATGCTTCTTCGCCGCTTGCAATCATAGGTTGCATCACAAACTTGATATCTTCTTGTGTGTAGCCAAATGCTTGTTGGGTATCTAACAAGCTAGCAGCCATTTCAACTTTTGCATCAACACTTGGTAAGTCGCTTAAGTGATAGCGAGACTTCTTCAACCATTCTTGGTAAGGCTTCGCTTTTGCTAATTCTTGTTTAACTTCTGCATCATCAATAATGCGACCTTGCTCTAGGTTAATGAGCAACATTTTGCCTGGCTGAAGACGCCATTTTTTTACGATTTTTTCTTCAGGGAAAGTAAGCACGCCCATTTCCGAAGCCATCATCACATGGTCATCGTCAGTCACTAAATAGCGCGCTGGACGCAAACCGTTACGGTCTAATGTTGCGCCAATGGTTGTGCCGTCTGTAAATGCAACCGCTGCTGGACCATCCCATGGTTCCATCAATGCTGCATGATATTCATAGAATGCACGTCTGTCGTCATCCATGAGTTTGCTAGCATTTTCGTTAGACCATGCCTCTGGAATTAGCATCATCATTGCGTGTGGTAATGAATATCCGCCAGCGACAAGCAACTCAAGTGCATTATCAAATGCTGCAGAGTCAGACTGACCTTCAACAATCAATGGCCATAATTTTTCTAGGTCTTCACCCATTAACGCTGAACGCATTGATTCATGACGTGCCGCCATCCAATTGATATTGCCTTGCACGGTATTGATTTCACCGTTGTGCGCAATCATGCGGAATGGATGTGCTAAATCCCAAGCAGGGAAAGTGTTGGTAGAGAAACGTTGGTGCACAAGTGCTAGTGCAGAAACCATTGTTTCATCTTGCAAATCTTTGTAATAAACACCCACTTCATTGGCAAGCAACATGCCTTTGTAAATGATGGTTTTTGAAGACAATGAAGGGAAATAGAACTGTGCTGAATCGTCTAATTTAAGGGCACGAACTTCATGTTCGATACGTTTACGAATCACAAATAATTTACGCTCGAAAGCATTTTGATCTGCTAGCTTTTCATTGCGACCAATAAATACTTGGCGCATTTCTGGTTCAACATCTTTAGCCGCTTGAGCGATATTGCTATTGTCGCGAGGAACATCGCGCCAGCCGAGTAAGATTTGACCTTCTTCGTGAATGATACGAGCAACAATAGACTCACAGGCTTCACGGCCGTTTTTAGTCTGAGGTAAGAATGCGGTACCGCAAGCGTATTCGCCTAGGGCTGGAAGCTTAATTCCAAGTTTCGTCGCTTCTTTGCGCATGAACGCATCAGGCATTTGAATCAAAATACCTGCGCCATCACCCAGTTTTGGGTCATAACCTGTTGCGCCACGATGCGTTAGGTTTGCAAGAATCTGCAAGCCTTGTTGCACAATCTTGTGGCTCTTGTTTCCCTTAATGTGGGCAACAAAACCTAAACCACAGGCATCACGCTCGTTAGAAGGACTATATAAACCTTGTTGCTCTGGCATTCCGCTGCCCATTCCTATCCCTCGTCATACTGATAAAAACGGACACCAAATCGAGGGTTTTGGTGTCCGCTAACCCCGTCTATGCTTGATTGTTGTGCCAACCAATCAGCTCACAGGAATATGTAAATTAAGCCGCTAAATTAATAAGTCATTTCAATTCTTGGTAAATCAATTGAAAAATATCGACATATTTTGCGGTGAAACCTTGTAATTCTACTGTCATTAGCCTTTAGCTTCAAGCTTTGCGCTTAAATCTATCTCTATTTTTAGTCTTCAAGATATGCCCCAGATTTTACTGATTTAGGCTTTTAATTTTGCAAAGCTCTTTTTGGCAGCTGCAATCGTCGCTGCAATGTCTTCTTCAGTATGTGCTGCAGACACAAATCCAGCTTCAAACGCTGATGGAGCAAGGTAAATGCCTTCGTCTAACATGAAATGAAAGAAGTGATTAAACGCCTCTTTATCTGTCTTCATAATCTCATCAAAGCTGGTTGGAACGGTTTTGCTGAAATAAAGGCCAAACATGCCGCCCACTGATTGCGTGCAAAAATCAATGCCAGCTTCTTTGGCGGCATCGCTTAAGCCTTGCATTAGTTTGTGAGTGCTTGCGCTTAATTTGTCATGAAAGCCAGGCGCTTGAATCAGTTCTAATGTTTTCATGCCAGCAGCAACCGCCACTGGATTGCCTGACAATGTGCCCGCTTGGTATACCGGCCCAACAGGGCTAAGCATTGCATGATGTCAGCACGGCCGCCAAAAGCACCTACTGGCAAGCCACCACCTATTACTTTGCCTAAGGTCGTCATGTCAGGTTTTACATTGTAAAGCGCTTGAGCACCGCCTAGAGCAACGCGGAAGCCTGTCATAACTTCATCAAAAATTAATACTGCACCATGCTTAGTACATTCTTCACGTAAAGTTTCCAAGAATCCTTTAATCGGCGTGACGAGGTTCATATTGCCAGCCACCGCTTCAACAATAATGCAGGCAATTTCATCGCCAATTTCGTTGAATAAAGTTTTAACACCTTCGATATCGTTGTAATTCAGAGTGAGTGTGTGGGCTGCAACTTCTGGTGGTACGCCAGCTGAGCTTGGTGTGCCAAATGTCAGCAATCCTGAACCTGCCTTCACTAAAAGTGCATCAGCGTGGCCGTGGTAACAACCTTCAAATTTGACGATCTTGCTGCGACCTGTAAAACCACGCGCAACACGAATCGCGCTCATGGTGGCTTCAGTGCCCGAGCTGACAAGACGAACTTGTTCCATGCTTGGTACCAGTTTTTGGATCATTTCTGCCATGTCTAATTCACGTGCAGTTGGTGCGCCAAAAGATAAACTATTACCAGCGACTTCACGCACGGTGTTAATCACCTCTGGATGCGCGTGGCCTAAAATCATTGGTCCCCATGAGCCAATATAGTCGATATATTGCTTGTCATCCTCATCCCATAATTTAGAGCCTAGACCGCGTTTAAAAAATACTGGCGTACCGCCTACAGAGCGGAAAGCGCGCACTGGTGAATTAACACCACCAGGGATGAGTTTTTGAGATTTTTCGAAAAGGCTTTGGTTTCTTGAAGTCATGGTTGTGTGCTCTTAAAAGCTTAAAAAATAGATGAAAATTGTTGCGCTGTAGCCCGAATTTTATCGTTCTCTTGTTTAAATAATTCGCCAATTACCGCAATAGCGTCAGCACCTGCTTTTACAACGGATGCGGCATTTTCTAGTGTAATGCCTCCTATGGCAACGCTAGGAAGATTAAGTTTTTTTGCTTGTGTAAATAAATCCAGTTCCGCGCCTGGTGCATTTGGTTTTGTGCTTGATGGAAAGCATGCACCAAAGGCTACGTAATCCGCCCCTGCTTTTTCTGCCGCTTCCGCTCTAGCAAATTCACCATAACATGAGACGCCAAGTATCTTATCTTCGCCAATCATGTTTTTAATTGCGGCGATATTGCCATCATCTCCGCCAATATGAACGCCATCTGCATTAATTTCTAAACATAATGTAACGTGGTCATTAATAATCAATGGAATCCCGTGTTTTCTACATACTTCTAGCAAGGCTAGTGATTGCTTGATACGTAATTTTTGGTCAGCGACTTTGTTACGGTATTGCACCACGCGTGCGCCACCCAAGATGCTCGCTTCAACCATTTCACATAGAAGGTCGGTCTCGACTAAGTCCGGAGTGATTGCATAAAGTCCTGCAATCTTAAATTCACGGCAATGTGCTTCTAACATGTTGCGATTATTCGTTTTCTTCTTCGCGCGCCCAGAACATACGATCAGGAATATGCTGCCCCATTCCAGGACGGAAACCTGCTTTTAATGTCTGCCATGTATATTCCTGCGCCTCTAAAACTGCCTCTTCCATCGTAAGGCCATGAGCGATACAAGCAGCAATTGCTGAAGTGAGTGTGCAGCCAGAGCCGTGGTAACTGCCTGGCAAACGTTCCCAGTTGTATGCTTTAATCAAACCACCTTCACCATATAAAGTATTGACTACGTCATTAGAGCGCTCATGTGTGCCAGTGATAAGTACATATTCAGCACCCATGTCTAATAAGCGTTGAGCACTTTCATCGAGTGATGCATTTTCTGCTTCGTCTGAATCATCGTTGTAATAAGCTAAGCGACGTGCTTCGATGCTATTTGGTGTTAGTAACGTTGCTTGCGGAAAAAGCAAATCAATCATCGCGGCTTGTATATCATCGGTTGCAAGTTCATCGCCACGACCAGATGACAATACGGGGTCAATTAATAAAGGCGTATCTGGATAATCCGCCATAATTTCGGCAATGACGGCCACATTCTCTACGCTACCCAGCATACCAATTTTGAAAGCCATCACTTGCATATCTTCTAAAATAGTACGCGCTTGTTCATTCACCCAATCCGCATCAAACACCATGATATTTTCAACGCCGACGGTGTCTTGCACAGTAATTCCCGTCACCACTGAAAGTGGATGGCAGCCAATGCTAGCAAAGGTCAAAATGTCAGCTTGTAAACCTGCACCGCTACTTGGGTCGGTGGCTGCGAAAGTCATCACTGATGGAGGCATAAGATTTGTCATGAATATAATTGATTGGTAATTTAAGTGATGAGCGAAGAGGAGATTTAAAGTTTACATTTTAGCTTAAAAGCTGGTTGTTATTAGGAGATTTTGTTTTAAACCAGATCAATCATTTTTTGCGATTTATAAAGGCAGTTATTATTGACATAACTATATGTTTTATAGTAATATTATTAGTGCATAAAGAGTTGGAATAACCATGCCAACCTGTCTTAAAAGATAAGGTGGAAATTAATAATGCGGTAGTGATATGAACACTACAATTTCTAAGTCATGGTGTTCCTAAATTTATAAAGGAGTCACTATGAATGCCATCAATACTATTCAGAAAATAATTCAATCTCGATGTAATGAGTTAAATATTACTTACAAAGAACTCGTTATAAAAACAGGATACTCAAACGTCTCCGTCGGTCTTAAGCGACTCAACCAATTATTCAACAATGATTATCAAGCATCAGCTGGATTAATTGAAAAGCTACCTTTAGCACTTAACTTGTCAGTAGCAGAAATTAATCAAGCAATTATTTGTTCTAAATTGGAACAAAAAGCTGAGCAAGATGAAATTGACCGATTGTGGTTTAGACCTAATGTGTTAGCCAGAACTGAACAAAGAGGTAGACCTAAGCAAATTTTCATTGCCGCCATTCTCAATGCAAACCAATATATCGCTCATGACTTTCCTGCTGATTTACATGTTTCTGAGTACAAACGTTATGCGTTAAATTTTTATTATTCAAATGCTGAGCGTGTTGATGCGTTCTTTTATGCGCCTGTTGATATCGCGATTAATTATTCATACGAGCATTCAGAAATTATTACACTTGCAGGTGACCATATTGAATATCTAAATAAGCATGAAAGTGTAGGTAAGTTGACTTATGAAATTTGATTATTCAACTAATCCACCAACAGCATGGAAAGTTGAAGATGGAGATTGGGTTCCAGTTGATAACCGTGATGTGATGCAGTGCACTGTTTGTCAGAAGTATTTTGTAAATACAAATTTGTTAAACAGGACACCTATATGCAGTACTGGATGTCATTTAAAAATGATCGAGAACTTGAGAGCTAATGAAATGAAAATCTAATTGGAGCGGATGACGGGAATCGAACCCGCGTATCGAGCTTGGGAAGCTAGCGTTCTACCATTGAACTACATCCGCATTTTGGTGTGGTTTTTCTGCGATTGCGCGCAAGCTGTGCATTCTACGCATGAGGGTGTTGGCATGGCAAACAGTTAATGAACGAAATGCTGTGATAGCGTTTGCTAAAGAACCTTAAATCTAAGAAAATACGACAACAGTAAAATTGTTGTTATTCATTATTTTTCACTTACTATTTTGGTAAAAATTCAATTGATTCAAATCACCATCAACGGCAAAGCAAGAGAGTTCGAAGCTACTATTTCTACATTGGCTGATTTAGTTGAGACGCTTGGCTTGACCGGCAAACGTTTAGCCATTGAACGCAATGGTGAGATTGTGCCTAAGAGTACTTTTGCAGAAGTGTCTTTGCAAAATGGGGATAAATTGGAGATTGTAGGCGCGGTTGGTGGAGGATAAAAAGCGTGGCGGTTAAGGACAGATCATCAAATGAGCACAAACACATTAAATATTGCGGGTAAATCTTACAATTCACGTTTGTTAGTGGGTACGGGTAAATATAAAGACTTCACAGAAACGCGCGCGGCGATTGATGCTTCGGGTGCGGAAATTGTGACGGTTGCTATTCGTCGTACAAATATCGGCCAGAATTCAGGCGAGCCTTCGTTGCTTGATTATTTACCACCAGAAGAATTTACTTATTTACCAAATACCGCGGGTTGTTACTCAGCGGATGATGCCGTTCGCACTTTACGTTTAGCACGTGAATTATTGGATGGCCATAAGCTGGTGAAGTTGGAAGTGTTAGGTGATCCTAATACTTTATATCCGAATGTGATTGAGACGATTAAAGCCGCTGAGGTGTTGGTGAAAGATGGTTTTGATGTGATGGTGTACACCTCTGATGATCCGATTATCTGCAAGCAATTAGAAGAAATTGGTTGTTGTGCGGTGATGCCTTTAGCCTCATTGATTGGCTCTGGCATGGGGATTTTAAATCCTTGGAATCTACAAATTATTATTGAAAATGCGCAGGTGCCAGTGCTGGTGGATGCTGGTGTCGGGACTGCTTCGGATGCAGCGATTGCGATGGAGCTTGGCTGTGAAGGTATTTTGATGAATACCGCGATTGCTGGTGCACGCGATCCTATTATGATGGCTTCAGCAATGAAGAAGGCTGTTGAAGCTGGCCGTGAGGCTTTTCTGGCAGGGCGTATGGCGAAAAAATTGTATTCGGCTTCACCAAGTTCACCAACCACGGGCATGATTACCTAAAACTTATGAATTCACAGCAAACATACGAATGTTTAGTGACTGTTAAAACCCAGTATTTGGCGGATCAGTCAAATATTGATGCATCGCAGTATGTTTTTTCTTATACGATTCAAATTACCAACACCGGTAAGGTGGCGGCGCAGTTAATTAGCCGGCACTGGGTGATTACGGATTCTGCTAATAAAGTTCAAGAGGTGCGCGGTTTGGGTGTGGTTGGTGATCAGCCTTTGCTTGAACCCGGTGCTTCTTATGAATATACCAGTGGCACGATGTTGAATACGCCAGTTGGAACCATGCACGGCACTTATCAATTTACTGCAGTCGATGGTACGCAGTTTGATGTGCCTATTTCTACTTTTACATTAGCAATGCCTAGAGTGTTGCATTAGGTCTGTTAATGAATATTCGATTTTCTTTTGTTATTCTCGTTCTATTTCTAAATGCCTGTAGTTTTTGGTCTACAAAACCTATACCTCCAGCAGAACCGGTTTCACCACCACCAGCGCCGGTAGTCACCCCAGCTAGCCCCCCAGTCACTAAAGCGCCAGAAGCTGCCAAGCCTGAGGTGCCCAAAATTGCTGATTATAGTTTGCTCAAATCTGCACAGTGGAGTGATTTAGATGGTATTGCAAAAGATGACGTAACTAAGGCTTGGCCAGCATGGGTGTTAGGTTGTTCTGCACTAAAAGCAAAGTCCGCATGGCAAGCTGTGTGCACTGAAGCTGAACAGTTAAAAAATCCAAGTAAGTCAAAAATTCTTGAGTTTTTCAAAAAGAATTTTTCAGTTTATCGCGCCACAAATGTGGATGGCACTGAGTCAGGTTTAATCACTGGTTATTACGAACCTATTATTAAAGGCAGTCGAACTAAACGAGATCAATATCAACATGCACTTTATACGCGCCCCGATGATTTAATTACGGTAGAGCTCGCGAGTCTATTTCCAGAGTTAGCGAACAAACGTGTTCGTGGTCGAGTAGTTGGAACAAAGTTAATTCCTTATTTTAATCGGGCCGAAATTGAAGCAGATAACTCACCGCTTCAGGGCCGTGAATTTGTTTGGGTGGATGATCAAATTGATTTGTTCTTCTTACAAATTCAAGGTTCGGGGATGGTGCATTTGGATAATGGGGAAAAAATGCATATTGGTTATGCCGATCAGAATGGGCAACCTTATCAATCTATCGGGCGTTTGCTGATTGATCGAGGTGAAATCACGGCTGATAAAGCCTCTATGCAAGGTATTAAAGATTGGGCTAAAAAAAATCCAACTAAATTGCGTGAGTTATTGAACGCTAATCCAAGCTATGTTTTCTTTAGAGAGCTTCCGCCAGGCCTTCCTGGACCGCTAGGGGCCTTGGGTGTGCCAATTCTTGCTGAAAGAGTAGTTGCGGTTGATCCAAAATTCGTACCACTAGGTGCCCCTATATTTTTATCTACCAATCAACCTTTTACTAATAAACCGCTTCAACGATTAATGATGGCGCAAGATACCGGCGGTGCAATTAAGGGTGGCGTGCGGGCTGATTTTTATTGGGGTGCTGGTAATGAAGCAGGAAAGCAAGCTGGTGCGATGAAGCAAAGCGGAAAGATCTGGGTTTTGTTGCCTAATGGCTTTACGTTTCCGAAGTGACCATTAATTAGTAGGCAATAAAAAAGGAGCCTTAGGCTCCTTTTTTGTGAATCTTTAAAATTACTTGTTCATTACGTACATAGTAACTTCAAAGCCAAAACGCATTTCTGTAGCAGCTGGTTTAGTCCACATAGTAATTCTCCTAAGTATTATTTCGCGTTGTCTAGTGACGTTGCGGATGTATGAATAATACGCTGATCGAAAAACTTAGCACTATCCTTAGTCATTAAAGATACCTAATGATTTTCATTAGATCATTAATCTTCAATCCCTAATTCTTGGATCTTTCTAGTGAGTGTATTTCTACCCATACCAAGCTGCGTCGCAGCTTCAATGCGTCTTCCGTTGGTATGATGCAACGCTTGGGTGATTAAGATTTTCTCAAATTCTCGTGTGCGGGTATCAAGTACATTTTGTTCTCCGCGGGCTAGCGCATTGAATACTTCTGCGGCCAATGCTTCTTGCCATGAGGTCGCACTTGAGGATTTTGTTGAATCATCTTTTAACTCGGGCGGTAAATCAGCAACATCAATATTTTGGCCTGGTGCCATTACTGTTAGCCAGTGACATACATTTTCTAATTGCCGTACATTACCACTCCAGCCCATGGTGGCGAGGTAGCGTAAAGCCGCCGGTGTAGGTTGTTTTGCTTCTACGCCTAGTTCTTGCGCGCTGTGTTGGAGGAAGTGTTTTACTAGCAAAGGAATATCTTCTGGTCGTTCACGAAGCGCAGGCAAGCGAAGACGAATCACGTTCAAGCGATGAAATAAGTCTTCACGAAATAGACCTTGTTTCACGCGATCTTCTAAATCCTGATGTGTTGCTGCGATAATCCGAACGTTGACTTTAACTGGTTGATGTCCGCCAATCCGATAAAACTGACCATCACAAAGTACACGTAGTAAACGTGTTTGTAAGTCGGCTGGCATATCGCCAATTTCATCTAAGAATAGTGTGCCGCCGTCAGCTTGCTCAAAGCGTCCACGACGAGATGCTTGTGCGCCCGTAAAGGCTCCTCGTTCATGGCCAAACAATTCGGACTCTAGTAAATCTTTAGGTATGGCTGCCGTATTGATTGCAATAAATGGCTTGTCTGCCCGCGGACTATGGCGATGCAAGGCGCTTGCAACTAGCTCTTTACCTGTTCCTGATTCGCCATTAATGAGTACAGTTGCATGTGAGCGACTCAGACGGCCAATTGCGCGAAATACTTCTTGCATGGCGGGTGCTTGGCCAATAATTTCTGGTGTTTCTTCAGCTGCTTCCGTCTCATGTGTTTGCCGTTGACTTTCTTCTACTGCGCGGCGAATTACGTCAATTGCCTGATCAACATCAAATGGTTTTGCTAAGTATTCAAATGCACCACCTTGAAAAGCAGCGACCGCACTTTCTAAGTCCGAATAGGCAGTCATGATGATGACGGGTGTATCTGGAAGTTTTTGTTTAATGTCTTGTAAGAAATCTAAACCAGATCCGTTTGGCATGCGAATGTCGCTGACAATGACTTGTGGTTGTTCTTTTGTAAGGGCTGCCATTGCTTCCGGTACAGAAGAAAAAGTTTTGAACTCTAGTTCTGTGCGAGCAAGCGCTTTTTCAAATACCCAGCGTATTGATTTGTCGTCGTCAATAATCCAAATTGGTTTCATGATATGTCTGTCCGATTAAATTGTTTATTGCTTAATTGAGATTGTTTTCAGGGCCGTGCTTTCGATGGGCAATAAAATCGTAAAGCATGTGCGGCCAGGTTCACTTTCACATTCAATCATTCCGTGATGCTGTGTGATGAAAGTTTGCGCTAATGTTAGTCCAAGCCCAGATCCGCCTTCACTGCCAGTAACCAATGGGTAGAAAATACGATCTCGGATATCAGCTGGAATGCCAGGGCCGTTATCGATAATTTGTAATTTAATGGCTACGCGGTAACGTTTCTTAGCTAAGGTTACTTGACGTTCTGCGCGTGTTCTTAAAGTAAGTTCGGCATTCTTTTGCCCGCTTGTATGCATCGCTTGTGCGGCATTACGTGCAATATTAAGTACGGCTTGTATTAGTTTCTCACGATCACCAATAATGTCTGGGAGGCTTGTATCGTAGTCACGTTTTACTCTAATCGTTTGAGAAGAGTTTTGTGGGGACTCTGCTAACAATAAGCTTCTGACACGCTCAAGCACTTCATGAATATTGACTGGCTCATATTTTGGTACGCGATGAGGCACCAGTAATCTGTCCATCAAAAGCTGTAAGCGATCGGCTTCCTTAATAATGACTTGGGTATATTCTCGAAGACTGGCTTGTGGTAGTTCATGCTCCAGTAATTGTGCTGCGCCACGAAGGCCGCCTAGTGGATTACGGATTTCATGTGCGAGGTTTCTTAGAAGTTCGGTATTAGCTTGTTGGTGAATCAGCATGCGTTCTTCACGTGCAATTCGAAGTTGCTGATCCATTTGTTGAAATTCCAGTACTAAAGCTGCTGGTGGTTGATCAACTGGCGTGACAGCGCAAGTCACGGCCAATGAAGTCTGTTTGGGCGTACTGATCGAGAACTCATGCTCGCGGAACGGGCTGCCTGTGCTTAATGCATTTTCTACTGCAGAGAATAAGATATCGCAGCCAGGAAATACTTTGGCAATAGATATGCCAATAATTTGTCTTGCGCTGAACGCAAATAGGACTTCTGCGCCTGGATTGGCGTAGGTGACTTTATGCTCGTCATCTAAAAGAATGACGGCTGTCGCAAGATGTTCAAGTCCTGCAAAAGAAGAAGGGGTTTCTTGTACCATGTTCTCTAATAAGCAACCCGCGTGCCAAGCACGAATTTTCCGTAGATGATGTAAATATAAGTACTAATGTACTCTTTATCAGCAACAATTTGCACTATTTTAGTGCATTTTATTGTGAAGTGTTTCTGGTGTTGTTGCTAGCCTTAGGTGGCGGAAATAAAAAAAGGCGGGTTAACCCGCCTTTTTTATCTGCTGATTAAACTAATTAGCAGCTATAGTACATACCAAATTCAATTGGATGTGGAGTCATACGTAAGTTGTTAACTTCACCCATCTTCAATTCGATGTATGCGTTGATCCAGTCATCAGAGAATACACCGCCACGAGTTAAGAACTCACGGTCTTTATCGAGGTACTCAAGCGCTTGTTCTAATGATGAACAAACTGTTGGGATCAATGCATCTTCTTCTGGAGGAAGATGGTATAAGTCTTTAGTTGCAGCTTCACCTGGGTGAATCTTGTTTTGTACGCCATCAAGACCAGCCATCATTAAAGCACTGAATGCTAAGTATGGGTTGGCTGTTGGATCAGGAAAGCGAGCCTCAACGCGGCGTGCTTTGTCAGAATGAACGAATGGAATTCGGATTGAAGCAGAACGGTTTTTAGCTGAGTAAGCTAATTTAACTGGGGCTTCAAAGCCAGGTACTAAGCGTTTGTAAGAATTAGTACTTGGGTTGGTAATTGCGTTCAATGCACGAGCATGTTTGATAATGCCGCCGATGTAGTAAAGAGCAAAATCGCTCAAACCAGCATAGCCGTTACCAGCAAACAAGTTTTTGCCATCTTTCCAGATGGATTGGTGAACGTGCATACCTGAGCCGTTATCACCAGCGTATGGTTTAGGCATGAAAGTCGCTGTTTTGCCATATGCGTGAGCAGTATTTAAAACAACGTATTTCAAAGTTTGCGTCCAGTCAGCACGTTTAACTAATGTGCTGAATTGTGTGCCGATTTCACATTGACCGGCACCAGCCACTTCGTGGTGATGCACTTCAACAGGAATGCCCATTTCTTCAAGTGTGATACACATAGCAGAACGTACGTCTTGCAATGAATCGACTGGAGGTACTGGGAAGTAACCACCTTTAACAGCTGGACGGTGACCAGTGTTACCACCTTCGAATTTGTCGTTAGAAGACCATGGGGCTTCTTCTGAGTTAATGCGCACTGAGCTACCGCTCATGCTCACGTCCCATTGAACTGAATCAAAAATGAAGAATTCTGGTTCTGGACCAAAATAAGCAGTATCACCGATGCCGCTTGATTTTAAGTAAGCTTCGGCACGTTTTGCTACGCTTCGTGGGCAACGGTCGTAACCTTTACCATCTGTAGGATCAACTACGTCACAAGTTAAAATCAGTGTAGGCTCGTCCATGAATGGATCGATGTTTGCTGTGTCTGGGTCAGGCATCAATTGCATATCAGATGCTTGAATACCTTTCCAACCAGCGATTGAAGAGCCATCAAATGCGTGGCCTTCAGTGAATTTGTCTTCGTTAAATGCTGAAACAGGCACAGTAACGTGTTGTTCTTTACCACGAGTGTCGGTGAAACGGAAATCAACGAACTTAATATCGTTGTCCTTCACCATCTTCATTACGTCGGCGATTGCCATTTGAGTCTCCTAATTACAATTAGAAATTAACAATTTAAAACTAAGCCATTTTTATTAGCAGGAATTATGCCAGCTATAAAATTAGGATTTTCTTATTTTCACACAGATAGTTACAAAAGAAAAACAAAACAAAACGCACTAAAATAGTGCGAATGCGTTACATTTGCACTATTTTAG
This sequence comes from Candidatus Methylopumilus sp., assembly GCA_040383445.1. GTDB lineage: Bacteria > Pseudomonadota > Gammaproteobacteria > Burkholderiales > Methylophilaceae > Methylopumilus_A. The sequence goes on from JBEIDM010000001.1 coordinate 18,389, forward strand.
TGCAATTATGCGATTGCTTCTAAATGTCGCTATACTTTCAAACATCTTGGATTATATCCAAAAACACACTCATAAAAGGTGAAGTCATGGAAACTCTCTCTCAAATTTTACAAAAAGCTAAACAACGCGCAGTTGAATTGAATCTTCCATACGCTGGGGCGCTTACTCCTGCAGAGACTTTAGCTGTGTTGGAACACACAAAAAATGCTAAATTAGTTGATGTAAGAACGCGTGCAGAATTGGAATTGGTTGGGCGTGTACCACAGGCAACGCACATTGAATGGGCGTTTTATCCAGGCATGGTCGCTAATCCAGATTTCGCTGAGCAAATCAAAACACAGTTAGATTCAGAATCCTTAGTAATTTTTATGTGTAGAACTGGTGGTCGATCACACAATGCAGCCGTTTTAGCAGCGCAATTAGGCTTCACCGAAGCCTACAATATGCTCGAAGGTTTTGAGGGTGAATCAACACCTGATACCAAGCAGCGTTGTAAGATCAACGGTTGGAAAGCTGCTGATTTGCCTTGGACAAACGCTTAGACCTGAAGCAGAAGATTTAATGACAGATTTTTACGCCGTCATTGGCAATCCAATTTCTCATAGTAAATCGCCAATGATCCATCATGCGTTTGCTGAATTAACACGTCAGGATATTCAATACGAACGTGTAATGGCTCCTTTAGATGGATTCGCTGAAACAGTAGGCAGTCTAATGGCGCAAGGCTTCAAAGGTGCAAATGTAACAGTGCCATTTAAGCTTGAGGCTTTTGAAATAGCGAGCCAGCTTACTGAACGTGCTCAAGATGCTGGCGCTGTTAATACGCTGATTTTTACCCCACAAGGTATTATTGGAGATAATACCGACGGTGTTGGCTTGGTGCGAGATATCACTGAAAATATTGGCGTGTCACTAAAAGGTAAGCGTGTTCTGTTGATTGGTGCCGGCGGCGCTTCAGAAGGGGTATTGCATCCTATTTTGGCTGCACAGCCAGCCATGTTGATTATTACCAATCGCACCTTAGACAAAGCACTGAATATGGTAAAGCGTGTTGAGGCGCGAGATGAAATGGTTTACGTTTCGGTTCAAGCGCATGCGTTTGATGACTTACAAGACCAGCAATTCGATATTGTGATTAATGCTACTTCAGCAGGTTTAACAGATAGTCAATTGCCACTACCAAGTACCATTTTTGCACCTAATGCTTTGGCTTACGACATGATGTATGGACGTACTACGCCATTTATGGCATTCGCCCAGCAACATGGAGCATCTGTGTTTGATGGTTTGGGCATGTTGATTGAGCAAGCGGCGGAAGCTTTTTATCTCTGGCGCGGTGTGCGTCCAGACACATCTCCAGTGATTGAAATGTTTAAACAGGCGCAGCCTAGCGCATGACAACTAAGCAATTTTTATGGCGTGGCCTGAAGTGGTTTTTACTTCTCTTAATCGTTTATCAACTTTGGATTTTTATTCACATTTGCTGGTGGATTAATTTCAATCCTTCAACCAGTGCATTTATGGAAGATCGATTGGAAGTCCTTCAGGAAAAAAATCCTAATGCGGCATTAAAGCATCGATGGGTTGCTTATAAAAACATCTCACCTAATCTCAAACGTGCATTGATTGCCGCAGAAGATGCAAAGTTTGTAGATCATGAAGGTTTTGATTGGGAAGGCATAGAAAAAGCCTACGAAAAAAATCTTAAAAAAGGGAAAGTAGTTGCAGGTGGTTCAACGATCAGCCAGCAGCTCGCTAAGAATTTATTTTTATCTACCAAGCGAACGCCATGGCGCAAATTAGAAGAAGCGATGATTACCGTCATGCTTGAAAGCACCATGAGTAAACGTCGTATTTTTGAAATTTATTTGAACGTCATTGAATGGGGTAATGGCATCTTTGGTGCGGAAGCCGCTGCGCGACATTATTTTGGAACAAGCGCCAAAAACCTATCATCAGAACAAGCAGCCAAATTAGCAGCAATGGTGCCAAATCCTAGGTACTACGATAAGCACCAAAGCGCCCGAGGCCTTAATAGAAAAACCGGCATTATTCTCCATCGGATGAATAGCGCTGCCATTCCTTAAAGCATCGCTTTTAGATATTTCCCAGTGTAACTTTCAGGGCAGTTTGCAACAGTCTCAGGTGTGCCTTGTACAAGCACGGTACCACCGCCATCGCCACCTTCTGGCCCCATATCAATCAGCCAATCTGCTGTTTTAATCACGTCTAGATTGTGCTCAATAATGACAACAGTATTGCCTGCATCACGAAGTCTATGAATGACATCAAGTAGTAACTGAATATCAGCAAAGTGCAAACCAGTCGTCGGTTCATCTAGGATATAAAGCGTGCGGCCGGTATCTCGTTTTGAGAGTTCGAGTGCTAATTTCACACGCTGTGCTTCACCACCAGAGAGTGTCGTCGCAGATTGTCCAAGCGTAATGTAGCCCAAGCCAACTTCTAATAGTGTTTTAAGTTTTCGTTGGACTACAGGCACCGCATTAAAAAACTCATGTGCTTGCTCAACCGTCATCTCTAAAATTTCTCGGATGTTTTTACCTTTGTAATGAATCTCTAAAGTTTCGCGGTTATAGCGCTGACCTTTACATACATCACAAGGCACATACACGTCAGGCAAGAAGTGCATTTCAACACGTAATACACCATCGCCTTGGCAAGCTTCACAGCGTCCACCTTTGACGTTGAATGAGTAACGACCAGGACCATAACCACGTGCACGACTTTCTGGCACCCCAGCAAATAAATCACGAATCGGGGTAAATAAGCCTGTGTAAGTAGCAGGGTTTGAACGTGGTGTTCTGCCAATTGGGCTTTGGTCTACATCAACGACTTTATCGAAAAACTCTAAACCTTCAATGCCATCAAAAGGCGCTGGCTCAGTTGAACTGCCATATAAATGCTGAGACACAACACGGTATAGCGTGTCATTAATGAGGGTTGATTTTCCTGAACCAGAAACGCCTGTCACGCAAGTTAATAGCCCGACTGGCAACTCCAATTTAACATCTTTTAAATTGTTACCCGTTGCGTGGAATAAAGAAAGCCAGCGTGCAGGATCTGGTGCATGACGTTTTTTATTATAGGTAATCTGTTTTTTACCACTTAAGTATTGGCCAGTAACAGAGTTTGCGTTTTCTTGAATTTCTTTTGGAGTGCCAGCAGCAACGATATTACCGCCATGCTCGCCAGCACCTGGTCCAATATCGACCACATAATCTGCCGCCATGATGGCGTCTTGATCATGCTCAACCACAATCACGCTGTTTCCAATGTCGCGTAAGCGCATCAAAGTTTCGAGCAATCGATCATTATCGCGTTGATGTAACCCAATAGATGGTTCATCTAATACATACATCACACCGGTTAAGCCAGAGCCAATTTGCGATGCTAATCGAATACGTTGCGCCTCACCGCCTGACAATGTTTCTGCTGAACGGGAAAGTGATAAGTACTCCAAACCAACATTGGTGAGGAATTTTAGACGGTTGCTAATTTCTTTCACAATCTTGTCAGCAATAGCAAGCTTTTGTCCATGCAGTTCAATGTTCTCAAAGAATGTTAGTGCTTGCTTCAAAGGCACTTCACATACTTCGTGAATGTTTTTCCCGCCAACTTTTACGTGGCGCGCTTCAGTGCGTAAACGCGTGCCAGCACAGGAGGGGCAAGTTTGTGAGTTTAAGTATTTTGCGAGTTCTTCACGAACTGTGCTCGAGTCGGTTTCGTGATAACGACGCTGTAGATTATTTAAAATTCCTTCGAAGCTATGTTTCTTTTGGAAGAAAGAACCACGTTCATTTAAATATTTAAATGCGATTTCTTCTTTGCCGCTGCCGTTTAATAAAATGTTTTGAATATGCGCAGGCAGTTCTTCAAAAGTTGTCTCTAAATCGAAACCGTAATGCTCAGCCAAACTTGAAAGTAATTGGAAGTAAAATTGGTTGCGTTTATCCCAACCCTTAATCGCCCCCGCAGCGAGTGAAAGATGGGGGAAAGCAACGACACGTTTAGGGTCAAAAAAGCTCATTTGCCCTAAGCCGTCACATTTTGGACAAGCGCCCATTGGGTTATTAAATGAGAATAATCTGGGCTCTAATTCTGCTAATGAATAATCACATACAGGACATGAAAATTTTGCTGAAAATAAATGTTCTTTGTTAGTGTCCATTTCTACAGCAACTGCTTTGCCTTCAGCCAAACGTAATGCAGTTTCAAATGACTCAGCGATGCGCTGTTTCATATCCGCGCGGACTTTTAATCTATCGACAACAACATCAACAGAGTGCTTAGTATTTTTGGTGAGTGTTGGCGGAGACTCTAATTCATAAGTTTCGCCATCCACACGAACGCGAACAAATCCTTGTGCTTTTAACTCCTCAAATAAATCGACTTGTTCGCCTTTGCGTTCGCGTACGACAGGCGCCAAAATCATCAGCTTTGTTTCTTCAGGGAGAGCAAGAACACTATCTACCATTTGTGAAACGGTTTGCGCTTCCAATTTATTGCCATGTTCAGGACACTCGGGGTCGCCGGCACGTGCGTAAAGTAGACGTAAGTAATCGTGAATTTCTGTCACGGTACCCACTGTTGAACGTGGATTGTGTGAAGTGGATTTTTGCTCAATAGAAATCGCTGGAGATAAGCCCTCGATTAAATCAACATCAGGTTTATCCATACGCGCCAAGAATTGGCGAGCGTAAGCTGAAAGTGATTCTACATATCTGCGTTGACCTTCGGCATAAAGCGTATCAAACGCTAATGAAGATTTTCCTGAGCCAGAAAGCCCTGTAATCACAATCATTTTGTTTCTTGGTAAATCCAAAGAAACGTTTTTTAGATTGTGCGTACGGGCACCACGAATGCGTATGTATTCCATTGATATTTTTGAACCTAAATTAATTAACTTATTTAAAACATCACCTTATTAGGTATCGCTTCAGAAGTCTTTTTACACGCCCCGCATGAAAGCCGGGCAACCTGTTAATATACGCAATTTACGGCTTTAAGTTAATCTATTTCATGTCATCAGCATCAATGTCATCAAAAACTAACATAGAAAAAATGTCCGCTATTGAATTGCGTGCAAGTACAAGTCTTGCATCTATTTACGGTTTGCGGATGTTGGGTATGTTTCTAATCCTACCTATCTTTGCTATTTATGCATCAACGTTGCCAGGTGGTGATAGCCAATTAATGATTGGTTTGGCATTGGGCGCTTATGGCCTTACACAAGCAATTTTTCAATTACCCTTCGGTATGGCTTCTGATCGTTTTGGTCGTAAGCGCGTCATTTATGTGGGCTTGGTTTTATTTGCAATTGGTAGTCTAGTCGCTGGTTTAGCAGATGATTTAAGCACAATTATTTTAGGTCGCAGTATTCAAGGTGCTGGTGCAGTTTCTGCTGCCGTAACAGCACTAGCCGCAGACTTAACCCGTGAAGAGCATCGCACTAAGGCCATGGCCATGATAGGCACAACGATTGGGATTACTTTTGCCTTGTCGCTTATTCTTGGCCCAGTGCTGAATCAATGGATAGGTGTGCCAGGTATTTTCTTGCTGACAGGTGCGTTGGCATCGGCTGCAATTTTTGTGGTGAAGTATGTGGTGCCTGATCCTGTTAGCAGTCATTTCCATTCTGACGCCCAAGCACAAACAGGTAAGTTAAAAGAAGTGCTGAAAGATAATCAGTTATTACGTTTGAATTTTGGAATTTTTGCTTTGCATGCAGCGCAAATGGCCATGTTTGTTGTTGTGCCTTTTGCCATCAATCAATCAAGCAATTTAACTACCAATCAACATTGGCTGATTTATCTTCCAGTACTTTTGCTATCTTTTGTGCTGATGGTGCCTGCCATTATTATTGGTGAAAAACGTGCAAAATTAAAACAAGTGTTTGTTGGTGCGATTGCTTTGATGTTGGGCGCACAATTATTGTTCGCTTTTTCAATCGCTCATTTCTGGGGCATCGTATTTTCATTGGGTGCATATTTCATTGCCTTTAATATTTTAGAAGCGACACTTCCATCAATTATCAGCAAAATTGCACCGGCCGCGTCTAAAGGCACTGCGATTGGCGTTTATAACACTACGCAATCACTCGGTGTTTTTGTGGGCGGTACTGCAGGCGGTTATTTGGCACATCAATATGGCAATTCAATGGTGTTTGTTTTTTGCAGTGTATTAATGGGCTTATGGTTAATATTTGCATTGAGTATGAAAAAGCCACCCGCAGTTAAGAGTAAAATGTATCATCTTAAAAAAATCAGTGCTGACCAAGCTAAAAAATTAGCAGTCGCATTGAGTGGTTTAAAAGGTGTCCGCGAAACAGTCGTGTTAGCCGAAGAAGGTGTAGCGATTTTAAAAGTGGATATGCAGCAAGATTGGGACGAAGCTGCCGTGCTGAAATTAATAGGAGAGTAAAAAATGGCATCAGTGAATAAAGTGATTTTAGTAGGTAATCTAGGCCGCGACCCAGAAATGCGCTATATGCCTAATGGTGAAGCAGTTTGTAATTTCAGTATCGCAACAACAGATAGCTGGAAAGACAAAAGCGGTCAAAAACAAGAGCGTACTGAATGGCACAATATTGTGATGTATCGCAAGCTCGCCGAAATTGCTGGTGAATATCTTAAAAAAGGTCGTCCTGTTTATGTAGAGGGTCGTTTGCAAACGCGCAAATGGCAAACTAAAGAAGGCCAAGATCGTTACACAACAGAAATTATTGCTGACCAAATGCAAATGTTGGGTGGCCGTGATGGTGGCGGTAGCAATACTTATGAAGTGATGGATGAAGATCAAAGCATGCAGTCACGTCCTCAGCAAAGCGCTGCACGTCCTGCACAATCAGCACCAGCTTCAGCGCCTGCTAGCGGTGGTGATTTTGATGCGTTTGAGGATGATATTCCGTTCTAAGTGTTGGAATTGAATTAATAAAAAAGCCCGCAATCAGCGGGCTTTTTTATTTAAAGTCTAAATTGCTATAACCCAGCACCGTGCCGGTAGCATAAGCAGTATCAATGATTGAAACTTGATAATCGCTGACGGCACGCACTTCTTTAATTTGCGCTTCACCAAGTCTTGTCAGCGTTTCTAAGACTTCGGTCATTGTTCTTATACCTTCGTTAAATTGCTTGAGTTCGGCCTCGTAGTTGAGGCCAGCAATCACAACTTGTTGTCTTGCAGCGAGAATGCGCTGCCAGTTATTTTCAACTTGGTCGAGCGCATCATAAATTTCTTTTTTAACAGTTAATGTTTGTAGCTGTTTGGTCGCAAGTCTTTTGTTTCTTTGTTGGACGGCATATTCAAGGCGTGCTTTATTTGCCTCATTAGTGAATGGCATTTCAAAACTAAGGCCAATAGACCAGTCGTTAAATTGTCCGTTGAGAATGTTTTGATAACTATTACCAAAGTTATTGGCGGTAGATGACAATGCGCCATATTGATAATCTAAACTAAATAAAGGAAGTGTTTGATTTTCATAATATTGAATATTAACGGCATCCGCAGCTAATTTAAGCTCTAGTTCGAGAAGCTCTAATCTTCCATTGAGTGCTTCGTTCAATAGTTTCTCACGATCAAATTCGTAACGGACTAAATTTGGTTCGGTGATGGTATTGATGATGTTGGGTTGTCGATCTTCTTTTTACATGTCATTCATAAAAAAACGAAGTTGACGCTGTGCAAGTTTCAGATTGGTCTCTGCAATAATCAAAGCTTCCATTCTGTCGGCCACACCGATTTCAGCTCTGTTGAGTTCAATAGCGGCTGTAAGTCCCTCGCTTACCCTACGTTTCACCATGTTCAGATTTTGGATGGCGAGTTGGTATTGTTGTTTTCTAACGTCTAGTTGCGCCCAGGCTTCGTATAAGCTCCAATAAGATTTATCGGTGAGTGCGATAATTCGAATGGCTTGAAGTTTTGTTTTAAGTTGAACCGCTTGTTTATCAAACTCGGCAACGCGGATGCTTGCTTCGTTTACATCTCGGCCAGCGTTACGAAGTAGAGGCTGACTGATTGAGAAACGTAATGCACTTCGATATTCTTCAGTATTAAATGCCCCACCATTTTTTTTACTTTCTAATGGTGAGCTTAGCGTCACTGAACCACCTGTTCGGAGTGGAACCCTAACGCCTGCGGCAATATCGACTGAGCGAATATTCTGTTCTAGCGTGGTGAGTTTGGCCTCTTGCCCATTGATTGAATCTTTGGATGTAAAGGAGACGTTATCTTCTGATATTTGAGGAGTATCTCGGTTGGTTTGTCTTGCATAAGCAAAAATGATGTTATCAAACTTCGCTTGTTCTTGCCTGAGCGTTGCTCCTGCAATCGCTGGGTCAATTCTAGCAACCTCAATGCTGAGATTATTTTTAAGTGCTTTCGTTCTAATATCTGCAATGCTAAATGCATTTGCTAGGTTTTTATCGAACACTGATTCTGCCAGCGAGTTTTTATCTGTCTCTTCTATCGCTTGCTTTAAATCTATTCTTATTTTTTGTGTTTGTTTTTCTTTTTTTTGTTGGTACTCATCTAAGGATTTTTTTAAATCTGTTGCTGGCCCTTTAGAATAATCTTCAGGCTTAAAACCATTAGTCTGTTCAAGTGCTGCATTGGCTTTTTGTTGTGCGATTTTTGTAGCACTTTGTTCTACAGTTTCAGCGTGACTTAACACATGACTAAAAAATAAAGCTGCGCAGACTAAGGGAAATAAAGGGCTAATGTAGGGATTAGCTGTCAGTTTTTTAACGTATGACTTCATCATTTTTTGTTTTGTGTAATGCCTTTAGCATGTTCAGAGTCGACAGGAATTCTAGGCGGGAAGCCGTTAAATATCCGCCATAACTCGTAACCAATGCTGACGTTTTGAAGCATGATCCAGCCTTTAGTACTTATGCCTTGTCTTAAAAAGCGTGCTTGTGGCCAAGTTTGCTCTTCAGGGTCTGGTATGACCATGACTCTAAAATTACCTGTACCGTTATCAACAGGATCTACAAATGCTACGCGGCCACCAAATGTTCCGACACGCACTTTTGCCCAGCCTGGGACTTGTAATGCTGGCCATCCTTCAAACTCCAATCGGACCTTACTATTTTTAGAAATCAGGGGCGCATCTCGGCCATCGACCATAAGCTCAACCGCAGGTGCGTTGGTGCTTGGCTGGATCACTAAAAGAGGTTGGCCTTGAGTGACGATTTGTGATGAGGAATTAAATGGCAAGCGAAACACAACGCCATCGCGTGGCGCCAGCACCTTTTGGGTATCTTGACGTGATAGTGAAATTTCGGAGCTGGTCAGCGAGTTTTCAGAATCCATGACTTCCGCATAAATCTTATTGATCACAGCAGTAGTCGATTCTAAATCAGCTTGAGTATCGGACTGAATTTGACGGATGTCAGCACTTGCCGACTTTGTTTCAGCAAGTGCTGATTGATGCTGTGCTTGAGCACTGCCAAAGTTTCGCTTGGCAACTTCATAGTCGCGTTCCGCGACCTCTGCATCACGCTTTGAAACCAATCCATCTTCAAGCAAGCGTTGTAAACGTTTTACTTGAAATTGCGCAGTATCTAAAGTTGCTTGAGCTGAACTCATGGCTTCAGATGCCGCGCGAATTTTTTGTTCAGCAACGTCTCGTCTAAATTGGGCTGCAGATATTTTGGCATCTCTGGCTATTCTGAGATTTTTTTGTTGCATTTGATAAGACTTCAGTTCGTCTTTTTTTGCCTGTAATCTGCTTGATAAATTATCGCGTTGTGATTCGATGCGTGTTTTAAACTTTGGGTCAATGTCACGCATTTCTAATAACAAATCTCCGGCTTTGACTGTCGACGCCTCTTGAACATGCCACTGTGCAATCATTCCCTGAATTGGCGCATCAATGGTTTGCACCCTTTCAAAAGGAGCAAAAGCAGTCACTTTACCAAGTGCAGTAATATTTTGTTGCCAAGGTAAAAACAAGGCAAAAACAGGAATAATAAAGAATACCCAAACTAAAATTTTAAAAAATCGATTTACGATTTCAGGCGTTTCACCAAGTCGAAGTGTTGGCTCGAAAAGATGTTTTTTGTTTTTATGCATTTTGTTGCTCAACTTGATTTAGGTTTACTGTTTTGTCAAAACGTTTTGCAATGTGCTCAAAGCGAGTAGTGACTATCAACATCCATTCTTCCTGATGTTGTTTAAACATATTCATGACAGCGTCTAACTCTACTTCGTTAAAGCCATCAAGCAGCCCATCAATAATCATGATTCCAGGGCTTGCAATGCTCGCTCTGGAAATCATTAAAAGCTTCAATTGACTACTTGATAGCGGTGAGCCTGAGGCCATAATAGGGGTTTCGATTCCAGCTGAGAAACGACTGAAGTCATCTGCCAAGCCAAGTTCTTTAATCATCGTATTGATTTTTGTCAGTGGGATTTCACGGCCAAGGCAAATGTTTTCTAATATAGTGCCATGGGCAATTTCAATGTTTTCTGCAAGCCCCATCAAGTTTCTTACGGCGTCATTGTTAATCTGTCTAAGATCGATTTGATTAATAGAAATATGCCCAGCACTTGGAGTACGTAGTTTGGCGATTAGTTTTATTAGGGTCGATTTGCCTGAACCTGGTTCTCCAAGAATAGCTAAGCTTTCTCCTTTTTTTAAATCAAAATTAATATTTTTGAGAGGTTGAATGTATCGGTTGTAGGCAAAATCGACACCCACTACTTTTAGTGAGTCTAGTTCAAGTTGGTCTACTCCATTGTTGCCACTATGTTCTTGTGGAATGTCTTCAAGGACTCCAATTTTGTCCAAAGCAGCAAGTAGATCATAAAAGTAATCAAGTTTATTAACCAAGCGAACGAGGGCGGTTAACACTCCAAAAATAATCAGCTCTGCTGCGACAAACTGACCGAGATTAATTTCGCCTTTGATAACTAAGCCACCACCAAGCGCTAAAAGCCCGGTTCCCCCAATTGCATAAATTAAGGCAACACTGATGTTTTGCCAAAGCAAAATATTGAAATGCTTAGTGCGTGTTTGAATGTAATGATTGATATGTTGGTGCGTCTGTTTTGCTGCGCGCTCCTCACCTTGATAAAACTTAAAGGCAAATATATTTTTTGCAATATTTTCTAACCAAGAAGCCATTTCAAATTTAGCTTTAGATTCTTTGATGGCAGTTTCAGTGGCATGACGGCCGACAGAGCGGACAATAAAGAACAAAAAGCCAATGATGACAAAAATAAACAAAGAGAAAAATGCGCTATAAAAGATCAGGATTAGACTGCCGATCAGTATTTGCAGTAAGGAAGTTAAACCCATCGTTAAAAGGGTTGCGGCGGATTTTTGTACTGTGCTGACATCAAAAAAGCGATTGATCAGTTCAACCGGATTTTCACGGTCATAAAGACTAATTTCAACACCTCTTGCATTTTGTGCTGTTTGAATTGCGGTGCGAATAAATATTCTGCGTTGAATGAGTTCAACAATGTAGGACTCAAATACGTACAAGGCCCCTGATAGCAAGAGGAGTAAGAAAAGAATAAGGCTGACAATAAAAAGTGGCTGAAGTACAGAACCCATGGTGACGATGTTGACTAATGCCTGGACAGAAACTGGGGTGGCTATACTGATTAATCCATAACCAAAAATAAGTACTGGCAAGATTTTTAAGTCGTGCTTTTCAAGCTTTAGTAGATTAATTAATCTTGATATTGGGCTGAGTGTCATCGTGTTTCGTTTCTTTGATGGTACTTATTTAATTTTTAGATGATAAATAGTTATTTAAAATTTCATCGTCTTCACGTTCAAACAATTTGTTAAATAAATCAGATTCAATATGTCTTTCCATATGAACCGCATAAAAATGTTCAAATAAGTTAGGTATCGTGCAGTACTCCTGCAATGATCCATTTTTTATTTCATCTTGCACGACAACTTTTGGCATGAGTGCGATACATGCTGAATCTCGAATTAATAAGCGCAACGCTGGCATATCGTTAATTTCCGCCATGATTTCGTAATTTAAACTATTTTCATCGCAATAGGTATCAAACATTGCGCGCACCTCTGTGCCATGACCTGGTAAAAGAAGCTGATGTTTTTCTAAATCTAATTTGATATCAAATTCTTCGTCTTCAGGGCGCGGTTGTCCTATGATACTTAATTGTTGTTTGGCAATTTCTCGCGTTTTAAAAGGATTATTCACGCTAATGATTGGTCTATGATTGCTTAGCATGATATCGAGTTGGTATTTTGCTAATTTATTAAGCAATTCAGTTTGATTGCCAGAGTCTATGACAAGCTCAATATCCTGATGCGCTAATAGTGGGCGAATGAAGTTTTCAACAAAGTTTCTGGATAATGACGAAACAATGCCAACTCTAAATGTTTTTTTATTTTTTTTGTTATGTCTTAGGACGCTGGTGAGTTCATTGCCTAAGCTAAATATCTTGTTAGCGTATTCAAGCGTCACTTGCCCTGCTTCAGTCAGCTTTAATGCTCTGCCTTCACGATCAAATAACTCAGTATCTAAATGATGTTCAAGCTTTTTGAGTTGGGTAGATAGCGCTGATTGAGATACTAACAAAATCCGAGCTGCCTTCACGAGATTGCCTTCGTTCGCAATAACCCAGAAATAATAAAGATGGTTGTAATTTAGTTTTTGCATCATTTGTTTATTCTCTTTAAAAGAATTAAAAATATTTAATATCTATTTTACAGAACATTCAGAATATAAGACAATAAAAAAGTTCATGATGTTTTAAAAAAATTGAAGAAATATAAAAAATGGAATTAAATAATTTATTAACGCCCTCAGTCTTGTTCTTTGGATTAGGTCTTATGGCGCAATTAATTCGCTCAGATTTAAAGCTACCGACAGAACTCACAAAATCGATTACGATTTATTTACTCATTAGTATTGGTTTGCATGGGGGTAGGGAATTGGCACATACCTATTTCTCAGATGCGATTCCTTCGATTGGGGTGGCTTTTCTTTTAGGCTTCACCATCCCCTTAATGGCTTACTTGGTGATACGTAAACTTGGAAAAGTAGATGCATTTAATGCTGTAGCTATTGCCACACATTATGGCTCTGTCAGTGCTGGTACCTTTTTAACTGCCTTAGCATTTTTAGAGATACACAAAGTCAGTTTTGAGTCTTATCCAATCATTATGTTGGCCATCATGGAAACTCCAGCAATTTTAATTGGATTGCTTATGGTATTTTCGATTAGATCTAAAACAACAACTGAAGAATTCATGGACAAGCAGGGTATGAAGGGTATCGTCAGAGAGGCATTTACTAATGGCAGTATTTTGCTCCTGTTGGGCGGCATGTTAATTGGATACTCAGGCACAGATAAAAGTATGGTGAATATTCAACCTTTCTTTGATCAGCTATTTTATGGGGTGCTTTGTATCTTTTTATTAGCCATGGGTATGGAAGCAGGTAAAAAGCTCAATGACTTTAAACAAGCTGGATTGTTTCTAATTTGTTTTGGAATTGGAATGCCTATATTGGGCGGTGCAATTGGAGTCACTCTAGCGACTTTCGTTTTACACTTTTCAATAGGCGGTGCAACCTTGGTGGGTGTTTTAGCCGCGAGTGCATCTTATATCGCGGTGCCACCGGTGATGCGCATGGCGGTGCCGGAAGCAAATCCATCGATATATCTCACATTAAGTTTAGGCGTCACATTTCCATTTAATGTTGTGATCGGTATTCCTTTGTATTATCACTTAGCTCAAGCATTGGCTTAGAGGAGATAAAATGAAAAAAGTAAAACGCGTTGAAATTGTGGTTGAAGCTTTAGAAAAGCAGGCCATTATTGACTTATTGAAGGCTAACCAATTAGAACATTACACCTTATACAAACATGTTGCAGGCCATGGTGAGCGGGGGATGCGAGATGATCAGGTGTTTGGTGATAAGTTTGAAAACGTAGCCTTTGTATTAGCCTGCCCTGAAGAAAGTATTACCAAGCTGATTGAATCAATTCGGCCTGTCCTCAAGAAATTTGGCGGCATTTGTTTAGTTTCAGATGCCCAATGGGTCATTCATTAGTCTAGGCGGTAATCAATAATCAATGGCGCATGGTCGCTAAAGCGTTCGGCCTTGTAAATCTCACATTGACTGGCAGTATTGCCAATGCCTGGCGTGGTGGCTTGGTAATCAATTCGCCACCCTACGTTTTTATCCCAAGCTGCGCCGCGATTGCTCCACCATGTGTAGCATTCATCGGTCGTGTCTGGATGTATTTTTCGATAAGCGTCGACCCAGCCTAGCTTGCCGAAGATGTCTGTCATCCAGGCGCGTTCTTCAGGTAAAAAGCCAGAATTCTTTTTGTTGCCTTTCCAGTTTTTAAGATCAGCTTCTTGGTGGGCAATATTCCAATCTCCGCATACTACGACTTCGCGCCCACTGGCTTTAAGTGCTTCAAGGTGAGGGTAAAATCTTTCCATGACACTGAACTTCACTTGCTGTCTCTCTTCGCCGCTTGAGCCGGACGGTAAATAGAGTGAAACAACACTGAGTTTTTTACCGTTTATATTTTCAAATTGCAATTCGATATAACGTCCTTCAGCGTCAATGTCGGCATGGCCTAGTCCAATAATTACATTGTCTGGTTTGTGTTTGGTATAGATTCCTACGCCGCTGTAACCTTTTTTTTCGGCGTAGTGAAAGTAGCCTTGGTATCCATTGGGCGTCTGCATTTCTGGCGTCATATCAGCTTCTTGTGCTTTAAGTTCTTGTAGGCAAATGAAGTCAGCATTTTGCTTTTGCATCCAAGGTAAGAAACCTTTATTCACTGCGGAGCGGATGCCATTGAGATTTGCGGATATAATTCTAAGCAAGATAATTCCTTAAAGTTTTTAGAAGATTCTAGATGACGACACAGACAGATTTTACAGCGCAGTTTATCGATTTTGCCATTAAAAAACAGGTGTTGCGCTTTGGTGAGTTTAAAACAAAAGCTGGCCGCTTAAGCCCTTATTTTTTTAATGCAGGTTTATTTAATGATGGCGAGAGCCTCATGAAATTAGGCGAATTTTACGCGGCCGCTATTTTAAAGTCAGGCGTAAAGTTCGATATGTTGTTTGGCCCTGCCTACAAAGGGATTACATTAGCCGCGAGTATTTCAATTGCGTTAGCGCGTCAGGGTCATAACTTTCCTTATGCTTACAATCGTAAAGAAGCAAAAGATCATGGTGAAGGCGGCACGATTGTTGGTGCGCCATTACAAGGTAGAGTGTTGATTGTGGATGACGTGATTTCTGCGGGTACTTCGGTACGTGAATCTGTTGAGATGATTAAAGCTGCAGGTGCGATACCAGCAGGTGTGGCGATTGCGATTGACCGCCAAGAACGGGGCTTAGGCGCCTTATCCGCCGTGCAAGAAGTTGAGAAAGATAGTGGCATGCCTGTGATTAAAATCGCAACTTTGGCTGATTTAATTCAGTTCTTAGATGGTGCGGGCGACTTGGCAGAGTTTAAGTCGGCTGTGCAGGCTTATCGTGAGGCGTACGGCATTTAACGGGATTAGAGAAATAAAAAAGGCGCATTAAGCGCCCTTTTTATTTCTAAGTATCTAGATTAAGCACCAAGTTTCTTTTTCAGAATCTCGTTCACTTGCGCTGGGTTGGCTTTGCCTTTTGAAGCTTTCATCGCTTGACCAACTAATGCGTTGAACGCCTTTTCTTTGCCGGCTTTGAACTCTTCAACCATAGCAGCGTTCGCTGCAAGCACTTCATCTACAATCGCTTCAATCGCGCCAGTATCTGAAACTTGTTTTAGGCCTTTGCTTTCGATAATGCTGTCGGCATCGCCTTCACCAGACCACATTGCTTCAAATACTTGTTTAGCGGCATTGTTAGAAATCGTGCCGTCCTGAATGCGTTTAATCAAACTTGCTAACGCGCTTGGCGAAATGGGCGATTCAGAAATTTCTTTGTCGTCAGCATTGAGTTTTGCAGAAACGCTACCCATGACCCAGTTGGCTGCAAGTTTTGCATCACAACCAGCATCAACAGTTGCTACGAAATAGTCCGCAGTTGCACGTGAGCTAGTGAGTGCGTTTGCATCGTAATGTGCTAAACCATATTGAGCTTCAAAACGTGCTTTCATTGCTTCAGGCAATTCAGGCATCTCGGCTTTAACTGTGCTGATGTCGTTTTCTGAAATGGCGAGTGGCAATAAGTCAGGATCTGGGAAGTAGCGGTAATCATTTGCTTCTTCTTTGCTGCGCATGGCACGTGTTTCGCCAGTATCTGGGTTAAATAGAACAGTAGCTTGTTGAATCGTACCGCCATCTTCCAACGTTTCGATTTGCCATTGTGTTTCGTACTCAATCGCTTGTTGCATGAACTTAAATGAGTTTAAGTTTTTAATTTCGCGGCGTGTGCCAAGTTTGTCAGAGCCTTTTGGGCGGACTGAAACGTTGACGTCACAGCGGAAACTGCCTTCTTGCATGTTGCCATCGCAAATGCCTATCCATTGCACTAAATCATGTAGTTTTTTAGCGTAAGCGACAGCTTCAGCTGCTGAGCGCATATCTGGTTCTGTCACGATTTCGAGCAGTGGTGTACCAGCACGGTTTAAGTCGATGCCTGACATGCCTTCTTGCGCGCCGTGCACAGACTTGCCCGCATCTTCTTCTAAGTGAGCGCGGGTAATGTTGATGACTTTTTCGTAAGCCTTATCACCAGTGCCAACTTGAATCATCATGCTACCTTTACCGACGACTGGTAGTTCGTATTGGCTGATTTGATAGCCTTTAGGTAGGTCAGGATAAAAGTAATTCTTACGTGCGAATACTGAGCGTGGTGCAATATCAGCGTTTACCGCCAAGCCGAATTTAATCGCGCATTTCACTGCTTCTCTATTTAAAACAGGGAGCACGCCAGGCAGAGCTAAGCTCACTACACAGGCTTGTGTATTAGGCTCTGAACCGAATTCAGTCGAAGCACCGCTAAAAATTTTAGTTTTGGTTTGTAGCTGGGTATGTGTTTCCAGCCCAATGACGACTTCCCATTCCATTATTCAATTCCTTCTGGCATTTGTGTGTGCCAATCTGTGACTTTTTGATAAGTATGGCCTGCATTAAGCATGCGTGCTTCATCAAAATAATTACCGATAATTTGTAAACCGACTGGTAGTTTTTTACCATCTGCGCTTGGCGCGAATCCAGCTGGAATGCTCATGCCTGGCAAGCCTGCTAAGTTGACCGCAATGGTGAAGATGTCTTGTAGATACATCGAAACTGGGTCATCTGCTTTTTCACCTGCTTTAAAGGCAGTTGATGGTGCAGTCGGTCCCATGATGATGTCGCATTGTTTGAATGCATTTTCAAAATCTTGAGCAATTAGGCGGCGTATTTGTTGTGCTTTTAAATAGTAAGCATCGTAATAGCCAGCGCTTAGTACATAAGTGCCAATTAAAATACGACGTTTAACTTCTGCACCAAACCTTCTGCACGGCTCTTGCAGTACATGTCCATTAAATCACCATACTCTTTGGCGCGGTGACCATAGCGAACACCATCAAAGCGAGATAAGTTACTTGAGGCTTCAGCTGGTGCAAGGACGTAATAAACAGGAATAGACAGCATAGTGTTCGGTAAGCTGATATCAACAATCTCGGCACCAAGTTTTTTATACTCGGTAATCGCTTCTTGAACTACTTTGGCAACGTCTGCCCCTAAGCCTTCAGCAAAATATTCTATTGGTAAGCCCACTTTTAAGCCAGCTAGCGGCTTGTTCAGGTCACGCGTGTAGTCTTCTTTTTCACGGTTTAAGCTGGTGGAGTCACGTTTATCGAACCCTGTGATGACGTTCATCATCAGCGCCATATCTTCACACGATTTTGCCATTGGGCCGGACTGGTCTAGGGATGATGCAAATGCAATCATGCCAAAACGAGAAGCAAGGCCGTAGGTTGGTTTTA
This sequence comes from Candidatus Methylopumilus sp., assembly GCA_040383445.1. Taxonomy (GTDB): domain Bacteria; phylum Pseudomonadota; class Gammaproteobacteria; order Burkholderiales; family Methylophilaceae; genus Methylopumilus_A. Next base: position 36,334 of record JBEIDM010000001.1, read on the forward strand.
AGCCTGAGAGCCCACACAATGAAGCTGGTTGGCGAATTGATCCGCCAGTGTCAGTGCCTGTTGCTGCGGCACACAAGCGTGCCGCAACCGCAGCTGCGCTACCACCTGAGCTACCGCCAGGAACGCGACTTCTGTCCCATGGGTTTTGTACTTTGCCAAAATAGCTGGTCTCGTTAGATGAACCCATCGCGAATTCATCCATATTGGTTTTGCCTAAATTGACAGCACCTACGCCATCAAAGCGCTCAATAATGTCTGCATCGTACGGACCAATAAATGTTTCGAGCATTTTTGATCCGCAAGTCGTGCGCCAGCCTTTCGCAACAAAAATATCTTTTTGAGCAATTGGTAAGCCAGTCAGCGCTGAAGCCTTGCCAGCGGCGAACATGGCATCTGCATGTTTTGCTTGCGCAAGTGTTTTGTCTTTATCTAGCGTAATGAAGGCGTTGATTTCAGGATTAAGCCTGTCAATGCGATTCAAATACTCTTGCGTGAGTTCAACGCTAGAAATTTCTTTGGCTTGGAGCATCGCGCCAAGTTGTTTTAAGCTTTTATTAATCATTTGGGTGCTATTCGATGACTTTAGGAACGAGGTACAAACCATCTTCAACCGCTGGAGCGATTGATTGGAACAGTTCACGTTGGTTGGTTTCTGTGACGACGTCATCACGCAGACGTTGAGTTACGTCTTGTGAATGCGACATGGGAACAATGCCGTTGGTGTCTACCGCTTGCATTTGTTCGATGAGGCCAAGAATACCTGTGAGCTTAGTAAGTGTTGCATCCGCTTCAGCATCGCTGACTTCAATGCGTGCCAAATGGGCAATACGTTTAATATCTGCACTGTTAAGTGACATTTCTCTTCTCAAATCTTAAAATTTGTTTGGATATCAGGTATTATAACTTGATTTTATGCGACATCTAATTCGTCGCTGACTCTTACATTAATTATTACGTTGCTCGGGATATAAAGACCATGTTTGGATTCTTCAATAGTTACTTCTCAAATGATATTGCTATCGACTTAGGTACAGCAAATACCCTGATTTACGTACGTGGCAAAGGCGTTGTTCTTGATGAGCCATCAGTGGTTGCGATTCGCCAAGAAGGTGGCCCTAACGGCAAAAAGACTTTATTAGCCGTTGGTGCAGAAGCTAAAGGTATGTTGGGAAGAGCGCCGGCAAACATTAGCGCAATTCGCCCAATGAAAGATGGCGTGATTGCTGACTTTACGATTACTGAGCAAATGCTTAAGTATTTTATTCGTAAGATTCACGAATCACGTATGTTCTCTCCTAATCCGCGCATCATTATTTGTGTGCCTGTAGGATCTACTCAAGTTGAGCGTCGTGCGATTCGTGAATCAGCACTTGGCGCTGGCGCACGTAAAGTTTATTTAATTGAAGAGCCAATGGCTGCAGCAATTGGTGCCAATATGCCAGTGGCAGATGCAACAGGCTCTATGGTGGTAGATATTGGCGGTGGTACAACTGAGGTTGGCGTGATTTCTCTTGGCGGTATTGTTTACGCTAAATCTGAACGTGTTGGTGGTGATAAGTTTGACCAAGCGATTATTGATTACATTCGCCGTAACTATGGCATGCAAATTTCTGAGCCAACAGCTGAATTAATTAAAAAGAAAATCGGTTCAGCGTTCCCTGGTAGTGAAGTGCTAGAAATGGAAGTCACTGGCCGTAACTTAGCAGAAGGATTGCCACGCAAATTTACAATTTCAAGCAATGAAATTTTAGAGGCCTTAACTGAGCCTTTAAATGCAATTGTCGGCGCTGTTAAATCTGCACTTGAACAAACGCCACCAGAACTAGGCGCCGATATTGCTGAAAAGGGCATGGTACTTACTGGGGGCGGTGCGTTATTACATAATCTAGATCGTCTCATTATGGAAGAAACTGGCCTCCCTGTTTTGGTGGCTGAGGATCCATTAACTTGTGTCGCTCGTGGTTGTGGCCGTGCCTTAGAAGAGATTGATCGTTTAGGAAGTATTTTTGCTGAAGAATAATTTCTAAAGCAGCATTTGCATCTCAGGATTGCTGGCCTTTGAAATTTCAGGCCGGCAATTTTTTTAATTAGTTTGTTTTAATAAGGTAAACAGAACAGGGCTTAATGGAATATCAGCAGTCGCCAAAGTTTTTTGTTCGCGGCCCTAGTGCTTTTGCTAGGCTGATTATGTTTGCTACGCTTTCATTATTG
>JBEIDM010000002.1:0-37328 GCA_040383445.1 Candidatus Methylopumilus sp.
CGGCAACGCTGTATTAGCGGAGCTCTAGCAAGACATGGATTGGGAAGCTTCGTGTTTTGGCGACACAAAAGCCTGTCACTGCACCAGTCAAACTGCAATTCAATGCAAGCCAATAAATTTTTCACTTCAACAACACTCACGCTGTCCCCAGTGCGCCTTGCATCCACTGTCACGGACTAAGGGTTTACATCCTTATTACTTAAGAGCAATGAAAGCCCACAAACCATGCAAAATCATTCACACGTTAAAGCTAGCTTACTGATTGGACTATTGGTTTTAATAAGCGGCATTCAGCCCTTACTGGCGCAAGAAGAAGTAGAAACTAAGCCTTTACAACAAGAATCTCAGGCAGATACTGCCGCAAATAGTGACTTTATATTCAAATATCTTGCCGCCGAGGTTGCGGCACAACGCGGTGAATTAGGCCTATCAAATCAAATATTTTTTGACTTAGCCAAACTAACCAACAATGAACGTCTTGCTGAGCGTGCGACACAATTAGCTATTTTTACGCAAAATGCAAAAATAGGATTAGATGCTGCTCATTTATGGGTAAAACTTAATCCTGAGGCAATTGAAGCAAGACAAACACTGACTCAATTATTGGTAATGACTGGCGACTTAAATGCGGCTGGACCCCACTTACAAAAGCTTTTAGAGAAGGCGGATACAAGAGCGAACGGATTTTTATATCTCAATACTTTACTTGCTCAACAAACAGACAAAACAGCCGTTTTAAGTCTAGTTCAAACGCTTGCAGAACCATATCCAAGTTTAGGTGAAGCGCATCTTACAATTAGTCAAGCCGCTTTACAGACAGGCAATCCAGAACTAGCGCTCAAAGAGGCGACGCTTGCCAACAAATTAAAGCCAAATTGGGAGCTAGGCGCTATTCAGCAAGCAGAAATTTTGTACGCACAATCCCCAGAAAAGGCTATTAATTTTTATCGCAGCTTCCTAAATAGCAATTCAAATTCAAATGATGCAAGACTGAGCCTGGTGAAAATGCTAGTGGCACAAAAACGATACAGCGAAACAAAGTCTGACTTAATTAAATTAGCCAAAGCAGCAATTGATAAACCTGATGTCTTAACAGTTTTAGGTGCTCTTTCTTTACAATCCAACCAATTAGATGAAGCAGAAAAATATTTAAAACAAGCACTCACATCAAAACTTAAAGATAAAGATCAAGTTTATTTATATTTAGGTCAGCTAGCTGAAAAGAAAAAAAATGATGACGAAGCCTTGAATTGGTATTCTCAAATTCAAGCGCCTCAGGCAGATCATGTTGCACAAGCCAAACCAAATCATTATTTAGAAGCCAAAATAAATTCCGCTTTTATTATTTCTCGCACCCAAGGTGTAGATGCTGCAGTAACCATGCTGGATGATTTACAGGATCTAACTAACCTGCAAATAGCATTAGTCATCCAAACTCAAGCTAACTTGATGATGCAGGCAAAACGCTACCAAGAAGGATTTGATTTGCTCGACAAGGCCGTTTTGAATGTGCCTGATCATCCTGAATTAATTTACGATCACGCAATGGCGGCTGAACGTTTAGAAAAGTTCGATATTGTAGAAACCCAACTGCGAAAATTAATTCGACTCAAGCCCGACTTTGCACAAGCTTACAATGCCCTTGGTTATTCATTTGCCGATAGAAATATTCAACTTGAAGAAGCTTATCAACTCATCGAAAAAGCATTGTCATTGAATCCTAATGATCATTTTGTAATTGATAGTATGGGTTGGGTGAATTATCGCTTAGGAAATTTAGATAAAGCTGTTGAATACTTAAAAGCCGCTTATAAATCTCAAGCAGATGCTGAAATTGCAGCACACTTAGGCGAAGTTCTGTGGCAACAAGGCCATCAAAAAGAAGCAGAAAAGATTTGGGATGACGCGCTCAAAAGCTCCCCAGAAAATGAGCCATTACTTAAAACAGTGAAGCAATTCAAACCATAAACATGGGTGTTTTTAAAACTTTACTTCGGCTTTTGCTGCTTGCTTTATTGGCATCACAAACAGCCTGCACCAATATCAGAGCAAATCAAACGACATTGCCTAATAAGCAATTAGACGTAAGAGCGCACCTAACACAAATCGCATCAATTCGAGATTTTAAAATCGAAGGCAGACTTGGCGTTCAAAGTGACAAGCAAGGAATATCAGGTACGGTGCATTGGCATCACCTGAAAGTCAGCGATGAAATGAATCTTTATTCACCGCTAGGTGGAAAAATCGCAGAAATCCTCAACGACAATAATGGCGTGACGCTTACGACCAGCAATAATCAGGTTTTTAAGGCGCAAGACCCTGAAGCGCTCACAGAATCAACCTTAGGCTGGCGTCTCCCAATAACAAAGCTTTCTGATTGGATTGTGGGCCGACCTGCAAACGGTGCAATATCAAACGTCAAATGGGACGATGATGGGAAGCTAAAAAAATTCAATCAAGAAGGCTGGGAAATCAGCTATCTTGAATATAAAGAAAGTAATCAAGTTGTACTCCCTAGCAAAATGAATATTCGTAATAGCAAATTAAATCTCAGATTAATCATCGACCGCTGGGAACTTTCAAGCACTCAAGAAGCAAGCTCTTTAAACGTAAACTAATTCAAATATGTCAGCGCATCAGATCCCTGCAAATAATCAAAATTTCATTGAGCAAGGCTATAGCGCATTCTTAGCGCCTGCAAAAATCAATTTATTCTTGCACATAACGGGACGTCGCGACGACGGCTATCACCTTTTACAAAGCGCATTCCGCTTGGTTGATTTTTACGACACAATTTATCTAAAAGTCACCTCTCATGGAAAAATCACAAGAAGCTCAGAGATTGAGGGCGTTCCAGCGGAACAAGATTTGTGTATTCGCGCAGCAAAATTGCTTCAAGCACATACCCTCTGCACGCTGGGTGTAGATATTGCTGTCGAAAAACGCATTCCTATGGGTGGCGGCTTGGGCGGAGGAAGCTCAGACGCAGCGACGGTATTAATCGCATTAAATCAGCTATGGGGGCTCAATTTAAGCCGCACGACATTAATGGAATTGGGGCTTAAACTAGGTGCTGACGTTCCATTCTTTATTTTCGGAAAAAATGCTTGGGTAGAGGGGGTAGGAGAAAAATTGAAGTCATTGACTTTGCCACCAGCCTACTATGTCATCATGACCCCAAAAACTCACGTCCCTACAGCTGAAATTTTTAGTGCTGAGGAATTGACAAGAAACACGTTTCCCACGACAATAGCGGCCTTTTCCGAGATGTGGTTCGGGAAAACGCAACAAAGCAATGCTAAATGGGGTGAAAAACTTGTTTTTCACAACGATCTTCAAGCGGTAGTTTGCAAAAGATACCCATCAGTAGCATCTTGTTTAAAATGGTTAAATCAATTTTCAACAAGTTATATGAGTGGATCTGGCGCATCAGTTTTTGCGGCGTTTAATGACGAAGGTCAGGCGATGCAAGTAATTGAAAAAGCGCCAAAGAAAATCGAAAGTATTGAAGTTTTTTGTTGTGCGGTACTCGGATTAGATCAGCATCCGCTGTATAATTTGTGTGCTTAAATAGCTACAAAGATTAAATGGGGAGTCGCCAAGCTGGTTAAGGCACCGGATTTTGATTCCGGCATGCGAAGGTTCGAATCCTTCTTCCCCAGCCAGTTTTACAATATGGAGCGTGTAAGCATTACACGCTTTTTTTGTTTTTATAGACTATAAGGAATCCCGACTGTGGCCAAAGGCGACATGATGGTATTTACAGGCACAGCGAATCCTACGCTGGCCAAAAAAGTGGTCAAACACCTAGGCATGGAATTAGGTCGCGCAACTGTCGACCGTTTTAGCGATGGTGAAGTGATGATTGAATTGCAAGACAACGTGCGTGGTAAAGACGTGTTTGTGTTGCAATCAACTTGCGCGCCAACCAATGACACCCTCATGGAAGTCATGGTCATGGTTGACGCTTTACGCCGTGCATCAGCGGGCCGTATCACTGCTGCGATTCCTTACTTTGGTTATGCACGACAAGATCGTCGTCCACGCTCTGCTCGCGTTGCAATTACCGCAAAAGTAGTCGCCAACATGCTTACCAGCGTTGGCGTTAATCGTTTATTAACGATGGATTTGCATTCAGACCAAATCCAAGGATTCTTTGAAATCCCAGTAGATAACATTTAAGCATCACCAGTATTGCTTGCATAATTAACAAAACAAAATCACCCGAATTTATTGGTAGTTTCACCTGACGTTGGTGGTGTAGTGCGTGCGCGTGCACTTGCTAAACAAATGGGCTCTGACTTGGCGATTATCGACAAACGTCGTCCTAAAGCTAACGTTGCTAAAGTTATGAACATTATTGGTGATGTTGCTGGTCGTACCTGCGTCATCATGGATGACATGGTCGATACCGCAAACACACTATGTGAAGCAGCCGCAGCATTGAAGAAAAAAGGCGCAGAAAAAGTTGTTGCCTACTGTACGCACCCAGTTTTATCAGGGTCAGCAATTGAACGTATCAATGCTTCAGAATTAGATGAATTAGTCGTTACTGACACTATTCCTCTCCGCGCTGATGCAGCAGCATGCAAAAAAGTGCGTCAACTAAGTGTTGGCGAATTGATGGCTGAAACGATTAGACGTATCAGCAACGAGGACTCTGTCAGTTCTTTATTTGAAGACCTCGAAAATATATACATTTAAGTATTTATGTATTCGCCAATGGCGCTTACATATTCCCCTGCTATCTGGTCGCGGATAGCAGTTTTTGAAAAACCAAAATTTTAATTTTGGTTAATTTTAGGAGCAGTAAAAATGACAATTGAAATCTCAGCAGTAACACGTGCAGCGAAAGGTACGGGTGCGAGCCGCCGTCTTCGCCGTGATGCAAAAGTGCCAGGTATTGTTTATGGCGCAGGTAAAGATCCGGTAAGCGTTGAATTTGATGCAAAAGCACTATTCATGGAATTCCGCCATGAAGCTTTCCATGCTTCAATCTTGACACTTAGCCTTGATGGCAAAAAGGAGTCTGTATTATTACGTGACTACCAAATGCATCCTGTACGTAACACCATCCAACACGTTGACTTCCAACGTGTAAGCGCAACTGAAAAAATCCACGTTAAGGTGCCATTGCACTTTATCAATGGTGAAATTGCTCCAGGCGTTAAACTTAACGGCGGTATCGTTGCTCACATTGCAACTGAAGCTGATGTAAGCTGCTTGGCTAAAGATTTGCCAGAGTTCGTTGAAGTTGATTTGGCTAAATTAGAAATTGGTCATTCAATTCACTTGTCACAAATCACATTACCAAAAGGCGTTGAATTCGTTCAATTAGCGCACGGTAACGATTTGGCAGTAGCAAGCATTGCTAAAACTCGTGGTAGTACAGCTTCAGCAGCAGATGATGCAGCGGCAGCAGGTGAAGAAACTCCAGCAGCTTAATTTTTAAGTGGCTAACAATAACGCGCGCTTGGGTCTAACCTAAGCGCGCGTTATGCTTTTTAACGAAGGCAATTTTATGAGCAGCATCCAACTTATCGTCGACCTAGGTAATCCAGGCAATGAATACACGGGCACCCGCCACAACGCTGGTTTTTGGTGGGTAGATCAAGTATGCGCGGAAACTGGCAGCAAGCTTAACCTAGAGCCTAAATTTTTTGGGCATGCTGGCAAGTTAAAAAACAGCAGTGAAGTCTGGCTACTTAAACCAACGACTTTTATGAACGCTAGCGGTCGCTCTGCAGGCGCACTCGCTAAGTTTTATAAAATACCGCCCGAAGCCATTTTGGTCATCCATGACGAACTCGATTTGCCCCCTGGCACCGTCAAGCTTAAAAAAGGTGGCGGACATGGCGGCCACAACGGCTTAAAAGATATTGCCGCGCAGCTAGGCACGCCTGATTTTTGGCGTTTGCGTTTAGGAATCGGCCATCCAGGTGATAAAAATGCTGTGGCAAATTATGTGCTTAAAGACCCAACACGCGATGAAATGCGTGCGATTGAAGAAAATATTGATCAAAGCACCACGCTTTTACCTTTGCTATTAAAAGGCGAATTCGAAGCAGCAATGTTAAAATTGCACACTAAAAATTAGCCTCAAATTACCGAACAGGAAAAATTATGAAATGCGGAATCGTCGGCCTACCAAACGTAGGTAAATCAACGCTCTTCAATGCCATCACCAAAGCTGGTATTGCAGCAGAAAACTACCCTTTCTGCACCATTGAGCCTAACGTTGGTATCGTCGAAGTGCCAGATCCACGGATGCAATTTCTTATTGACATCGTTAACCCACAAAAAGTACAACCTGCGATTGTTGAGTTCGTCGATATTGCAGGCTTAGTGGCTGGCGCATCGAAAGGCGAAGGTTTAGGCAACAAGTTTCTAGCTAACATTCGTGAAACGGATGCGATTGCGCACGTTGTGCGTTGCTTTAACGATGCTAACGTTGTTCACGTTGCAAATAAAGTTGACCCGCTTTCTGATGTTGAAACTATCAATACAGAGCTCGCGCTTGCTGATATGGAAACTGTTGAAAAAACTGTACAACGCGAAAGCAAAAAAGCCAAGTCCGGCGACAAAGAAGCGATTGCACTATGCGCCGTATTAGCTAAGGTTCAAAAAGGCCTAGACGAAGGCAAAGCTGTTCGCACTTTGGGTCTGGATGAAGACGAATTACACCTACTCAAACCACTTTGCCTCATCACAGTAAAACCTGTGATGTACATCGCCAACGTGGATGAAGGTGGCTTTCAAAACAATCCACTCTTAGACAAAATCGTCGAACTAGGCAAAAAAGAAAACTCACCAGTAGTAAGCATTTGCGCAAAAATCGAAGCGGAAATTTCAGACTTAGAAGACGAAGACAAAGCTTTATTCTTAGAAGAATTAGGCCTAACAGAACCAGGCTTAGACCGTGTAGTACGTGCTGCCTACGCACTACTTGGTTTGGAAACCTACTTTACTGCAGGCGTTAAAGAAGTTCGCGCTTGGACAGTGCGTAAAGGCTCAACAGCGCCACAAGCCGCAGGCGTCATTCACACCGACTTTGAACGTGGCTTCATTCGTGCTGAAGTGATTGGCTTCGAAGATTTCGTTGCCAATAAAGGTGAACAAGGCTCAAAAGAAGCTGGGAAAATGCGCTTAGAGGGCAAAGAATATATCGTGAAAGATGGCGATGTGATGCACTTTAGATTTAACGTGTAAGGGTAAAAACCAGTAATAAAAAAGCCATCCTCGTGATGGCTTTTTTATTAGGTTAACCTCCAATCAATACCAAGGCTTAAGAGCAAAGCAATTAGCCTCGCTTCAAGGTATAATTTAGCCATTATTCATCTTTACAGAACGTCTATTTGTCATGCAACAGCAGTATCCATTTAAAGAAATCGAACAAGCCGCCCAACAGTACTGGGAAACGCACCAAACTTTCAAGGCGACTGAGAAAAGCGATAAGCCAAAATACTATTGCTTATCGATGTTTCCTTATCCTAGCGGTCGCTTGCACATGGGTCATGTGCGCAACTACACGATTGGCGATGTGCTGAGCCGTTTTCATCGGATGCGTGGCTTTAATGTGATGCAGCCTATGGGCTGGGATGCGTTTGGCTTACCTGCTGAAAATGCCGCGATTAAAAACAATGTGGCGCCTGCTGGTTGGACTTACACCAATATCGAACACATGAAAGAGCAACTCAAGTCTTTAGGCTTGGGCATTTCTTGGGATAGAGAAATCGCGACTTGTACACCGGAGTATTACCGCTGGGAACAATGGTTGTTTACAGAGCTTTTCAAAAAAGGGCTGATTTACAAAAAAACGTCGACCGTTAACTGGGATCCTGTTGACCAAACAGTGCTTGCCAACGAGCAAGTGATTGACGGTAAAGGTTGGCGTTCTGGCGCGGTGGTTGAAAAGCGCGATATTCCCCAATACTTCATGAAGATTACGGCTTATGCCGATGAGCTTTTAGCTGACCTCGACAAGCTTGATGGCTGGCCTGAACAAGTCAAAACTATGCAACGTAACTGGATAGGTAAAAGCTATGGCTGTGAAGTCGAGTTTCCTATCGTTGGCGGCAATGGCAACCTTAAGGTTTACACCACTCGTCCAGACACATTGATGGGTGCGACTTATGTAGCAGTTGCCGCAGAGCATGCACTTGCCACACAAGCTGCAGAAAACAATCCTGCACTCCAAGCATTTATCCAAGAATGCAAAATGGGTAGCGTAGCAGAAGCCGATGTGGCGACAGCTGAGAAAAAAGGCATGGCAACAGGCTTATTTGTTCAGCATCCAATCAGTGGTGAGCAATTACCAGTTTGGGTGGCGAACTACGTACTGATTAGCTATGGCGAAGGCGCTGTCATGGCGGTACCAGCCCATGATGAACGTGACTTTGAATTTGCCAACAAATACAGCTTGCCAATGAAGTCGGTGATTAAGCCTGCAGATGGCGAATTTGATTCACCACTTAACACTGCATACACAGAACATGGTGTGCTCTTCAATTCAGGTACATTTGACGGCTTAGATTTTGATGGTGCATCCAGCAAAATTGCTGAAGCATTAAGTGCGAAAAACTTAGGCAAACGTCGCACGCAATATCGCTTGCGTGACTGGGGGGTTTCACGTCAGCGTTATTGGGGCTGTCCTATCCCTATCGTGCATTGCCCAAGCTGTGGCGAAGTGCCTGTGCCTGCTGAGCAATTACCTGTGCGTTTACCAGAAGATGTTGTGATGGATGGCGTAGGCTCTCCAATTAAAAAAGACCCGAGCTTCTACGAAACAACTTGCCCAACTTGTGGTGGTAAAGCGACTCGCGAAACTGACACTATGGACACATTTTTTGAGTCTTCATGGTACTTCGCTCGTTACGCTAGTTTTGACTGTCACACAGGTATGCTGGATGAACGTGCGAACTACTGGTTACCGGTTGACCAGTATATTGGCGGTATCGAACATGCGATCTTGCATTTACTTTACGCACGCTTCTTTAACAAACTGATGCGTGATGTTGGCTTGCTTAAAAATGACGAGCCATTTACTAAGTTGCTCACACAAGGCATGGTGCTAAAAGAAGGCACTAAGATGAGCAAATCTAAGGGCAACACTGTTGACCCTCAAGCCCTCATCGATACTTACGGCGCAGATACTGCACGTTTGTTTATGATGTTTGCAGCACCGCCAGAACAAAGCTTGGAATGGGCTGATAGTGGCGTGGAAGGTGCGCATCGTTTTTTACGTCGACTATGGACTTTTGTTGCAACACATTTAGAAAATGGTGCTGTTGAAACCTATAAAACTGGCGAACTTAATAGTGAACTTAAAACCTTGCGCCGCCAATTGCATCAAACAGTTGAAAAAATTACTGATGATTATGGCCGCCGCCAAACTTTCAACACTGCAATTGCTGCAGTGATGGAATTGATGAATGCTTATGGCAAAGTTGAAGGCGACGATGCAGTCACACGTAGCGTGCGCCAAGAAGTGCTTGAGAATGTGACCTTGCTACTATCTCCTATCGTACCCCATATTTGCCAAGCACTATGGGCAGAGCTGCGTAAAGATGGCGTCATTGAAGATGCTACTTGGCCAAGTGCAGATCAATCAGCGATGGTGCAAGATGAAGTGGAGTTAGTGGTGCAAGTGAATGGTAAGCTGCGCGGTAGCATTACTGTTGCTAAGACCATGGCAAAAGAAGCCATTGAACAACATGCCGTTACGCAACCATTTGTGCAGAAGTTTTTAGAAGATGGTGCTACTGTACGTAAAATCATTGTAGTGCCTAACAAGCTCGTTAATATTGTTGTGGGGTAATGATGTTTAAAACAAACTCAAGTTTCATCGCAATTCTTATCATGTCAGTGTTGTTAACTGCTTGCGGATTTCATTTGCGAGGACTTGCAGACATCCCTTTCAAAACAATTTATGTTGAAGGAAACAAGAACCCAATTTCACAGGATGTAATTCGTGCATTAAAAAACAATGGCGTTGAAGTTACTAAAGAGGCAGAGAAGGCTGAAGTGGCACTTGAAATCATGAATGACACTAACGTGAAACGCATTCTTTCTTTGGGCGGCGGCGTTGGTGTTGTTAGAGAGTTTGAATTGCTACATGTCCTAACATTTAGAATGCGCAATACAAAAAATGAATTGTGGGATGCTCAGCAAACCATTGAAAATCGCCGTGACTTTTCATACAACGATAGTGAAATTTTAGCTAAAACGTATGAAGAATCGATGCTATATGAAAATATGCGTCAAGATGCGCTTCGTGAATTGATCAGACGAATTCAGGTTTACAAACCAAACCAAACGGTCACCGAAGATAATTTAGCGCCAACTCAATAATGAAACTACAAGCAAACCAGCTCCAACAACAACTCAGTAAAGGCTTAGCGCCTTTGTATGTGTTAGTGGGTGATGAGCCTTTGGGTCACATGGAATGCTTAGACGCGATACGTCATTGCGCACGACAAAATGGCGTTGAAGAACGGACAGCGCTGACGACAGATCGGTATTTTGATTGGTCAAAAATCGCAGAGTTTGGGCAGGCGATGTCTTTATTTGCGAGCCTTCGTTTATTAGAAATCAACATTCCTAATGGAAAGCCTGGCATTGATGGTAGCAAAGCACTTCAAGCATTAGCCGACACGCCATTACCTGACACCATCGCCGTCATCATTCTGCCTACGATAGATTGGCGCGATGCGAAAAGCGCATGGTATTTGGCGCTAGAACAAAAAGCAGTGTTGATTCAGCTTCAAGATATTGATGCAACAAAATTGCCACAATGGATTGCGAGCCGATTAGCTTTGCAGAAACAAAGTACCGATGCTGAAACATTATCGTTTATGGCTAACCAAGTTGAAGGCAATTTACTGGCTGCGCATCAAGAAATTCAAAAGCTAGGCCTGCTTTTTCCTGAGGGGAATATCAGTGCAGAGGATGTACGAGCTGCCGTTCTAAACGTGTCACGTTTTGATGCTGTGCAATTGGGCGAAGCTGTTTTGTTAGGCGATATTGATCGCACCACGCGAATTTTAGACGGTTTGCAAGATGAAGGTGCACAACCGATTGCAGTGATGAACCCTTTAATCTGGGCGATTAAGCCACTGGTTAAAGTAAAACAAGCAGAATCGCGCGGCGAGAATTTAAACGCTGCGATGAAAGATGCAAAACTATTTTATGAAAAAGAAGCGTTAGCTAGACGTGTCTTGCCAAGATTAAGTCTGAAGCAACTGCAAGCAGCATTATTAAAATTGGCAGATATTGATAAAATTGGAAAAGGGATCATGCAAGGTGACGCATGGTTAGAAATTTCAAGATTGTGTTTTGGATTAGCACGCATTTCAGCACGTGCAAGAAGTCGCTCATAAATTGACGATATTAGGAACTCCTATGAATGATATTAAAACGTATATGCAAAGTGTCGGCGTTGAAGCGCGCAAAGCTTCACGTGACATGGCAAAAGCCGAAACCAACACTAAAAATCTGGCCTTGACGGCAATTGCCAAAGCAATTTTGCGTGAGCAAAAAGCCTTACTTGAAGCAAACCAAAAAGACTTGGCAGCAGCAAAAGCGAGTGGCATGGAAGCGACTATGTTAGACCGTCTCACGCTCACAGAAAAATCCATCGCCACGATGGCTGAAGGCTTGCAACAAATTGCTAGCCTGCCTGATCCTATTGGCGAAATTAGCGATATGAAATACCGTCCTTCTGGCATTCAAATTGGTCAAATGCGCGTACCTCTTGGGGTGATTGGCATTATTTACGAAGCACGTCCAAATGTGACTGTTGATGCTGCAGGTCTTTGCATTAAATCGGGTAACGCCACCATCTTACGTGGCGGCTCTGAGGCCATTCATTGCAACCAAGCTTTAGCCAAATTAGTTCATGAAGGCTTGGCCGCGGCCGGCTTGCCTAAAGCTGCCGTGCAAGTCGTAGAAACGACAGATCGCGCCGCTGTAGGCGAACTGATTACCATGAAGGAATATGTAGACGTGATCGTGCCACGTGGCGGCAAAGGTCTAATTGAACGTATTTCAGCAGATGCTCGCATTCCAGTGATTAAACACTTAGACGGCAATTGCCATGTGTATGTCGATGACGAAGCCGATTTAGAAAAAGCGATACGTATTGTTGAAAATTCAAAAACACAACGCTTAGGCACATGCAACACGACTGAGTCTTTATTGGTTGCGCGTAGCATTGCTAAAACAGCTTTACCAAAAATTGCCGAAATGCTCATCAGTAAAGGCATTGAAATTCGCGGCTGCGCAGAAACCTGCGCCTTAATTAAAGCAGCCAACCCTGCAACGAATGAAGACCATTACACCGAGTTTTTAGACGCGATTATTTCGTGCAAAGTGGTTGCTGATTTAGATGAAGCAATTACGCACATCAATCAACATTCATCACAACACACTGAAGCCATCGTCACAGAAAACTACACTAAGGCACGACGCTTCTTACGCGAAGTTGATTCAAGCAGCGTCATGGTGAACGCTTCAACTCGCTTTGCGGATGGCTTTGAATATGGCCTAGGTGCTGAAATTGGCATCTCAACCGACAAGTTGCACGCACGCGGCCCAGTTGGCTTGGAAGGCTTAACCTCACTCAAATATATTGTATTGGGTGACGGCCACGTGCGCGCCTAACATCAAAATGATTGCCATTTTAGGCGGCACTTTCAACCCTATCCATCAAGGGCATCTTCATCTCGCAAAACAGCTTCAAGCTAAACTCGGATTCGATACCATCCGCTTTATTCCAGCCGCGCTACCTGCGCTAAAAGATGCGCCCAGCGCAACTGCTGAACAACGCGCAGAACTGGTGAAAATCAGCATCGAAAATCAGGCTCACTTCACACTCGATACCCGAGAACTCTCAAGATCAGGTAAGTCTTACACCATCGACACTTTAATTTCCTTACGTGAAGAATTAGGCAATCAAGTCAGTATTTGCTGGCTGATGGGTTCCGATGCTTTTGCACATCTTAATGCTTGGCATCGCTGGCAAGAACTTTTGAATTACGCGCATTTGGTAGTGGTAAAACGCCCACACAGTGATGACTTATCTAAGTTAAATGTCGAGATTAAAAAACTACTGAACATACATGAAGCGAAGCATGCCAAAGAAATTACACAGCATGCAAACGGAAAAATTTTGATTCAAGAAGTTACCGCATTAGATATTTCATCAACTCAAATTCGTGAAAACATCGCACATGGAAAAGATGTCAGCGCGCTTGTTCCTCCCGCAGCTCTTCAATACATACAATCACATCAATTATATAAGCAGACTTAATGGACACTTTTAGTCACGCACTTTGGGGTTATGGCTTATTCGGCTACAAACGTTATGCGGTTTTAGCCATGCTGTTTGGCGCCATGCCAGATTTAATTTCGTTTGGTGCGTTCATGTTCTTACAAGTTGCAGAAGGCACTTGGCATTTTGGAAAACCAGCACTTGAAAGTTTACCTGCTTGGTTATTCACCAATTACTCACTAGGCCACAGTTTTATTATTTGCATACCCATCATTGCGATGGTGAGTTTGTGGAATAAAGGAATCGCTTTTGCAATGTTAGCGTGGCCATTTCATATCATCTTGGACTTTCCGTTTCACTCCAAAGCCTTTTTTGCGACACCGATATTTTGGCCACTTTCAGATTTTAGAATCGATGGAATTCCTTGGTCACATTGGTATATTTGGTATCCCAATATTGCAGGGATTTTGATTTTACTGACATACCGCTATCGCC
This sequence comes from Candidatus Methylopumilus sp., assembly GCA_040383445.1. Lineage (GTDB taxonomy): Bacteria > Pseudomonadota > Gammaproteobacteria > Burkholderiales > Methylophilaceae > Methylopumilus_A. The sequence continues at coordinate 13,766 of JBEIDM010000002.1, forward strand.
AGAAAAGTAAGCTCAAATCTGCGAAAAACTAGGCTCTTCATTCCAAGCAACATCGGCAATACATGGCGCCATAATCATTGCTTTTAAGGTCGTAATATTTTCTTCAAGTGCAGGCATACTCGGGTCAATACGATTCGCCACCCAACCAACTAAATTAAGCCCAGCTGCTTTAATCGATGCTGCCGTCATCAATGCATGATTGATACATCCCAATCGAATACCCACTACCAGGATTACAGGAAGATTAAAATTTACGGCTAAATCTGCCATGGTTTGTTGTTGGTTAATCGGCACACAAAAACCACCAGCACCCTCAACCACTAAAACCTCAGCTTGCGATTTCAATCCATCAAAAGCTTGCTGAATTTTTTCTAAGGAAATATTAACGCCGAACTGTTCAGCGGCGATATGCGGAGCAATAGCAGGCACAAAGGCATAAGGATTAACATTGGATAGCGCCGTCTGCACATTACTTGCTGCAACGAGCGCATCCACATCAGTATGTCGTAGCTCACCATTAACGCTTTCACAACCGGCAGCGACAGGCTTCATACCTATGGTTTCATATCCTTGCTGTACAAAATGGCGCACTAATGCAGAGGCAATATAAGTTTTGCCGACATCCGTGTCAGTGCCTGTTACAAAAAAACCTAATTTATTTTTTGCCATGAAAAGTCACAGGCGCAAAACCTGCCTCTAAATCTATTTTAGTTTTTGGCCTGCTCACGGGTTTCCATGCGTGTCCGTAAACCACTTCAAACGTCGCAGGCAATTTACCCTCTCGTCTGAATTGCTCGTAATTCGCTGTGATTTTTTTCAAAAAATCACGTCCCTGTAAACCACGTCCGCGACCATCTGCGGCATTATGCGCACCAATCGCTTTTAAATCGCGCATCACATCAATGGCATTTTCATAAGTCAGCACCACACGTTCAACATCGAGTACGGGTGCAGAAAAACCAGCACGCACCAAAGCATCTCCAATATCATGCATATCAAAGAATCGACTCACACTCACGCGCGCAGCATCAGTTTTTGAAGCTGCACGCAGCTCCTTAAGTGTGTCAGGACCTAAAGTGCTAAATGTCAGCAAACCATCCGTGCGCAACACTCGGTGCATCCCTGCAAAAGCAGCATCTAAATCGTTACACCACTGAATGGCCAGGTTAGAAAAAATCATGTCGACACTTGCATCAGCTAAAGGCAATTGCTCAACATCTGCACACAATAAATTTTGCTGCGCTTGCCCGAAAACTCGCTTAATGCGATTGGCAAAACTAGCGTTAACCGATTGTGTTTTCCTCAACATCCCTAAAGCCAAATCTAAAGAAACCAGTTCGGCTTTAGGATATTTTTTCATTAGCGCAGCGCTTGCATGACCTGTGCCACAGCCTGCATCCAAAATGCGTGTTGGCTGCATGGCCACCAAATCTAAGCGACTTAACATTTCAGTACGCACGAATTTTTGCAAGACGGCAGCCGCATCGTAAGTCTCAGCTGCGCGATCAAATGAATCACGTACGCGTGACTTATCGATGCTATAAATATCATGTTGAGGAGTAGTGTCGCTCATGCTTTTAAGAACTCAGTTACTTGTTGTGTAAAATCTTGTGGGTGAGAAATAAAAGGTTCATGTGCTGCGCCTCTTATCACGTGTAATTTCGCTTGCAACAACTGCTGCGACATCCATTGAGCGGCCGCAACTGGTGCCAATTTATCATGCTCTCCGTGAATCAATAGCGTTGGAATATCCATACCAATTAAAGCCTGCCGCAAATCTGATGTACGTAAGATGTCCAATGCCCCAAGCAGACCTTGCTGATTCGGAAGTGGCCTCAAGGCAAGCGCTTCACGTAATATTTTCGAAGTGGCTCGTGCATTTTTACTACCCATTGCAATCAGCGCTAAAAGCTTATTCATCGTGCCTTGATAATCTTGCACAGCATCCGCAAAAAAACTTTCGAAAACATCACGAGGCATGCCGTGCGACCAATCATCACGTTGCACAAAACAAGGGGTGCTACCCACCAAAATTAATTTTTTAACTGGGGTCATTAATGCGACTTTACTCGCAATCAATCCACCTAAAGACCAGCCCAAAACATAAGCATTCGTTGGCATTTGTTTAGCGATTTTTTCTGCAACTGCATGTAAGTGATAAACATCTATATTTTCGCTATGCCCCATGCCAGGCAAATCAACTAGATGAATTTCAAAATGCTGACTAAGTAAGTCACGTGCTTGCATCCACATATCACTGTGCATGCCCCAGCCATGAATCATGACGAGAGGCTCACCCTGCCCTATTTTTTCAATGTGCAAGCTCATGCAATCACAAAGTGTCTTCTGCTTCATGCAAAGCATTAATTAATTGACGGACATCTTCAACACTATGCGCAGCAGAAATAGAGACTCGTAATCGAGCGGTATCTTTAGGAACAGTTGGGGGGCGTATCGCTGGCACTAAAATACCGCGCGCCAATAAAAATTGGCTTAGATTGAGTGCTGCTTGATTACTACTAACTAAGACTGGTTGTATCGCAGTGATTGATGACATTAGTTGCCATTTTTTTAACTTTAATTCTGATTTAAACAAATGAATTAATGACTGCAAATGTTGGTGTCGCTCGGCATCAGTGCGCATCACCTCAACTGATTTCACTAAGGCCGCTGCTAAGGCAGGTGGGCTAGCCGTTGTGTAAATATAGGTCTTCGCTGATTGAATTAGATAATCAATAATTGTGGCATCCGCGCCAACAAAGGCACCAGCTACCCCTGCCGCTTTACCTAAAGTTGCCATGTAAATAATACGCGAAGATTGCACATTAAAATAATCTAAAATACCCCGTCCCTGCTTGCCCAATACACCAAAACCATGGGCGTCATCTAACAACAAATAGGCATCGTATTGTTCGCACAGCACAAGCAACTCAGGCACTGGTGCAAAGTCACCATCCATACTAAATACAGCATCGACAACAACAAGCTTACGCTTGGCAGTACTTTGCTTTAATAGCTTTTCTAGCTGGGCTAAATTTTGATGCGCGTAACGATGCAATGTTGCGCGTGACAACAAGGCAGCATCATTTAAAGAAGCATGATTAAGCTTATCTGCAAAGATGGCATCATCACGCCCCATCAAAGCGGCAATAATGCCCATATTGGCCATATAGCCCGTGCTAAATAACAGGCCTGCAGGCAAACCAATAAAGTCAGCTAGAGATTGTTCTGCTTGATGATGGAATTGATGATGGCCGGTAATAAGGTGTGATGCACCTCCACCAACACCGGCTTCAACAGCGGCTAATTGAAAAGCTGCGATAAGCGCAGGATGGTTAGCTAAGCCCAAATAATCGTTACTTGCGAACGAAAGCAGGGGTTCACCGTCCGCAACTAAATGTGCGGACTGTGGGCTTTGCAATAAGCGACGTTGACGTTGCAAACCAGCAGCTGCACGTTCGCTCAATTCGATTTTTAATTGATTGATCATATGAACTACGAGGCAAATATCTAATTGCCCCGCACCTCAATTAGATAGGATGTAATCCAAGTTTTGCGAATAATTGCTTATCCGCCTCTGCTTCTGGATTGCCTGTGGTCAATAATTTTTCACCGTAAAAAATAGAATTAGCTCCAGCTAAAAAACAGAGCGCTTGAATACCTTCATGCATGCTTTGACGGCCTGCTGAAAGACGCACAAAACTTTGCGGCATGGTAATACGTGCTGCTGCGATGGTTCTAATAAACTCAAACTGATCTAACTCATCAATGCCGTGTAAAGGTGTACCTTCAACTTGAGTCAGTAAATTGATAGGCACACTTTCTGGTGGACGCTCCATATTAGCCAATTGCGCCAATAAGCCAGCACGCTGATTTCGGCTTTCACCCATCCCAATAATGCCGCCACAACATACATTAATATCCGCTTCGCGAACGCTATCTAAGGTATCTAAACGATCTTGGTAGGTACGCGTGGTAATCACATCACCGTAAAACTCTGGTGCGGTATCTAGGTTATGGTTGTAGTAATCCAACCCAGCCTCTTTCAACTGAGAAGCTTGGCCTTCTTTAAGCATGCCTAAAGTTGCACAGGTTTGTAGACCCATGGCTTTTACTTCTGAAATCATTTTAAGCACAGGCTCTAAATCTTTTTGTTTAGGGCTACGCCATGCTGCACCCATACAGAAACGGCTCGCACCGCTTTCTTTAGCAGCTCGCGCTGCCGCTAATACTTCGTCGATGGGCATCAATGGCTCATTCTCAACGTCGGTATGGTATCGAGCAGCTTGTGGGCAATATCCACAATCTTCTGAACAGCCTCCTGTCTTAATAGAAAGTAAGGTACTCACTTGCACGCCATTAGGATCAAAATTTTCACGGTGCACCGTTTGTGCGCGGTGCATCAAATCGTTAAAAGGTAATTCAAATAGCTCAACGATTTGCGCAACGCTCCAGCGCTTTTCAGTTTCCACTGGTGGCACATTGCGCTTAATTGAACTTGCTTCGACTTTACTAATATTTAACTCACTCATGCGTCATGCTCCACTGTCATATCTTGCCAATTGTATTTGCCCGCTAACCATATATCGCGAATACCTAAAGGCACCACGATTAAAACACTTAAACCCCAGGCAATAGAGCCCAAAATAATCCAACCACCAATCGCTTTTGCAATTAAAGGTCCGAAGAAACAAAGCACAACCACTAAAATTCCAAAAACCCCGTAGAATCGATATCCAGAATATTTAAGAAAATCACAGACTTTAGGGTTAGGGTGACAAGCCGCAGCCGCATACATAAAAATAGATGCCGCTACCCAAATAATCATAGGGATGATTAAAGGCAAAGTCAGTACCGCAAGAATTGAAAAAAAAGTAAATCCTTGCGCAGCACGCATTTGTTGCTTGGCTGTACAGAGATGTTTTTGAGTTTCAGAATTGGTTGAAGCTGCATTCGTCATATCAGATTGCTTTTAGCTATTAAGAATATATAAATTATACATTGTTAAGCACATGGACAATAATTGAATAACATTTGGTCAAAATTTAATCATTTGTTTAAAAATACGTTATTTCCGCAAGCCTGCCTATTGTGCAAAGCGCAAAGCAATAACGAATCCGGCGTCTGCCAAGCCTGCCTTGACGACCTTCCTTGGCATTCAGCATCATCCTGCCCACAATGCGGACTACATAGCTACGAAGGCCTGCGATGTGGCGCATGCATTGCAGCCAGCCCTGACTTTGATACAACCAAAGCCTTGTTTAACTACGAATTCCCAATCGACGTCATGTTGCAGCATTACAAATACAGGCATTCGCTTCCAATCGCTCAAAGTTTTGCCAGCATGATGCTTCGCTTTAAAAGTGCATCACAATTCGACTTAATTATTCCAATGCCACTTCATCCACAAAGGCTAAAAGAACGTGGCTTTAATCAGTCTTTAGAAATTGCACGCCTCCTCATCAAATCACTTAACATCCCAATGCGCCACGCTTGCGAAAGAATTAAATTCTCAGCACCTCAAGCCAGCTTACCCATGAAAGATCGCGTCAATAATATGAAAGGCGCTTTTATATGCAATGAAGATCTAACGGGGCACAATGTAATACTGCTTGATGATGTAATGACAACAGGTGCAAGTTTGAACGCATTGGCAAAAGCAGTGAAAGCAAAAGGCGCGGCTCATGTAGAATGTTGGCTTATTGCAAGGACGCTCCCTAAATAATCATGTTTGATATTGTTTTATTTGAACCAGAAATCCCGCCCAATACAGGCAACATTATTCGCTTATGCGCTAATACCGGGGCGCAATTACACTTAGTGAAGCCATTAGGATTTGAATTAGAAGACAAACAACTCAAGCGCGCGGGATTGGATTATCACGAATTTGCCACGCTCAAAGTCCACGAAAATTGGGATGACTGCAAAGCTGCCTTTGCAGGCAAACGTATGTTCGCAATTACCACCAAAGGTAGCACCAGACATAGCGAAGTGACATTTAAAGCAGGAGATGTTTTTGTATTTGGCCCAGAAACGCGGGGGCTACCGGAAGAAATACGTAATGAATTCCAAGCAGGCAATCGACTCAGATTGCCAATGCTGCCTGACAGCCGTAGTTTGAATTTATCAAACTCAGCCGCAGTATTGCTATATGAAGCTTGGCGACAAATTGGTTTTGAGGGCGGCGTTTAGCGCCTCAAAAGACACTAAAACGACTCTTCCTTTTGCTCGCGACCTAGTAAATCCATCACTGCATCGCGCGGTGATTTACCGTGAGACAACACTTGATCAACTTCATGCGTAATCGGCATATCCACACCCAAATCTTGGGCACGCTTCACCACTTCACGAGCGGTATAAACACCCTCAGCCACATGGCCCAAAGTCTCTAAAATTTCAGCCAAAGGCTTGCCGCTCGCCAACTGCAAGCCCACTTCACGGTTACGTGAATATTGACCAGTACACGTTAGGATTAAGTCCCCAGCGCCAGCTAGCCCCATGAAAGTATCTTTTTGACCACCAAGAGCGATACCAAAACGAGTCATCTCAGCCAAACCACGGGTAATTAGAGCTGCACGCGCATTATTACCAAACTGCATCCCATCTGAAATCCCTGCAGCAATCGCCATGACGTTTTTTAACGCACCACCAACAGCAACCCCTGCAACATCCATGCTGGTATAAACACGTAAATTACCGCCATGAAGTGCAGCACCTGCCATTTGTGCGAACTCAGGGTGATTAGCCGCCAAAGTTACTGCAGTAGGCAAGCCGCGCACCAATTCTGCCGCAAAACTAGGGCCAGATAATGCGCCCCAAGCCTGCGCATCGCCAAGCTCCTCAAATGCAACCTCATGAGGAAGTTTTGCACTTACAGGCTCAAGACCTTTATTTGCCCAAATCACTGGCAGGTTGATGCCAAGTTTTTTAATATCTTGCAAGATTGCGCGGAAACCAGATGTTGGCACTACCGATAAAATAAAGTCAGCGTCTTGCAACGCAATTGCTAAATCAGATTCAACACTTAAACGATCATTAAACTTAAAGTCACCTAGATATAATGGATTGGAACGTACTTTACGCATGCCATCGACATGCGAAGCTTTACGCGCCCATAAACAAACATCGTGTTTATGACTGATATGCATAGCCAGAGCGGTTCCCCAGGCGCCAGCACCTAACACAGCAATTTTCATCAATAATCCTTTAGTTGCTTATTCCAGAAATCAAAAAGCGAGACTATCGCTAGCCTCGCTTTTGAATTTTGCATTTAACACCAACACTCAAAAATTAGTGTGTTGTTTTATCAGCTTCAGCTTGCGCTTGTTGTTGCTTCTGTTGCGCATACAAAGCTTCAAAGTTAATTGGACTTAACACCACTGATGGGAAGCCAGCACGTACTGACAAATCAGAAACAACTTCACGCGCATACGGGAATAGAATATTCGGGCATGTAATGCTAAAAATGATTTCCAAGTTATCTTCTGGCACATTCTGCACTTGGAAAATACCTGCTTGAGCAACTTCAATCAAAAATACTGTTTTATCTGCAAGCTTAGAAGTCACAGTAATCGTTAACACGACTTCATAAACGCCTTCATCTAACTTGCTTGCTGAGTTACTGATCTCGATGCCCACTTGAGGCACTTCACGCTCAGTAAAAATTTGTGGTGCATTAGGAATCTCTAATGACAAATCTTTCACATACAATTTTTCAATGCCGAAACCAGGTTGTGGCATTTGGCCTTCTGCTTGGGTTTCTGCTGTTTGGTCTGCTGCACTCGTTGCCATAACTAATCCTAAAATTTAATAATGAGAGGTTATTGGATAAATCAAAAACGCTATTTTAACTGATGATGCTAGTAATTGCTTAGAATCGCAATTTTTATACTTGAGCTAACAAAGGATCCAAGCCGCCAGCCTGATCCAAAGCACGCAAATCATCGAATCCACCAACATGATGGTCCCCAATGTAAATCTGCGGCACAGTTCGACGGCCAGTTTTTGCCATCATGATATCTCTTTGCTCAGGATCTAAATCGATTCGAATTTTCTCGATATCTGTCACGCCCTTACTGTTTAAAAGCTTTTCTGCATTTAGGCAAAATGGACAACTTGCGCTTGTAAACATCACAATCTTCGACATGAACTTTCCTTTTTTAAATAAACAAATCTATCATCAGCCCAGAATTGTACAGAATAATTGGCATACCGTTGGCATATCACATCAACCAAGGTTAAAGAAAGACGCTTAAATGCTTATAAAATCAGCGGCAACAGAAAAATTAATGCAGATTTATTAGTCAAAAATCACTAAAATAACATATCAAACTCAATAGCCATTGGAAATTCAAAAGTATGCACGTCACACCTGTTGTTTTACTCATTCTGGATGGATTTGGTTATCGCGAAGACATCACTGACAACGCGATTGCTCAAGCCAATAAACCAAACTGGGACAAACTCTGGGAAACTTATCCTCACACTTTAATCAATGCCTCAGAAAGCTTTGTCGGATTGCCAGAAGGCCAAATGGGCAACTCTGAAGTTGGGCATCTCAACATTGGTGCTGGACGTATCGTGTTTCAAGAATTTGAACGTATCAACAACGCTATCAGCAGCGGTAGTTTTTTCAAAAATGACGTATTGATTGAAGCGACGAATAAAGCCAAACAAAACGACAAAGCGCTTCACATATTAGGATTAGTCTCAGATGGTGGCGTCCATAGTCACCAAGATCATATCCATGCCATGATTAAAATGTCGGCAGCTCAAGGCCTAACTAAAATTTACGTGCATGCATTCTTAGATGGGCGAGACACCCCGCCAATCAGCGCTAAACCTTATCTTGAAAAATTAGAGCAAGAAATCGCAAAAATAGGCGCAGGCAAAATTGTCTCTGTCTGCGGTCGCTACTATGCAATGGATAGAGATAAACGTTGGGAGCGTGTGCAACCAGCTTACCAACTACTGACCGAAGGCACGGCAGAATTTACAGCGGAAACTGCAACAGAAGCATTAGCACAAGCTTATACACGAGGTGAAAATGATGAGTTTGTGAAAGCAACTGCAATTCGTGCAAATGGTGAAACTCCTGTTTTTGTAGAAGATGGGGACGTCATTGTTTTCATGAACTTCCGTTCAGATCGTGCACGCCAAATGACAAGCTGCTTTTTAGATCCTAATTTTGATGGATTCATACGAAACAAACTCCCTAAGCTAGGAGCTTATTACACCCTCACCATGTACGACAAAAACGAAGCCAATGCAAAAGCTGTGTTTCCACCTAGCGATGTCAATAACACCTTTGGTGAATATATCTCCGGACTGGGTCTTAAGCAATTACGTATTGCAGAAACTGAAAAGTATCCACACGTCACTTTCTTTTTCAACGGCGGCGAAGAAAAGGTATTCGATGGAGAGGATCGCATCTTAGTCCCATCGCCTAAAGTTGCAACTTACGATTTACAACCGGAGATGAGTGCATTTGAACTCACCGATAAATTAGAAGCCGCAATTCTCAGCAATCAATATAGCGCGATCATTTGCAATTACGCTAACTGCGATATGGTCGGCCACACTGGCATCATGTCTGCGGCAATTAAAGCGGTTGAGACTTTAGATACTTGTATTGGGCGCATCGTAAAAGCGGCACAAAGTGTTGGGGGTGAAGTCATTATTACTGCAGATCACGGAAACGTTGAAATGATGCAAGACTTGACGAATAACCAACCACATACGCAACATACGACTAATTTAGTTCCTATGCTATACATCGGTCGCCCCGCAACAACTGCAGCATCAGGAGCGCTTTCTGATTTATCCCCAACTCTGTTAAAAATGATGGGCTTACCACAGCCGGCCGAAATGACAGGCCATGCTTTAATTCAATTTAATTAATAGATATGTTTAATTCAAAAAAATTAATTAAACAAATACAGCTAATCAGCCTTGTCATTCCCTTGTTAAGCATCAGCTTAGGGATACATGCAGCCAACAAATCAGAAAACACTAAGGTAGAGAAATCCAATAAAGCCGAAAAAACACAGCATAAAAAGTCAGCTTATAGAAAAACGGTGTCTGATGAAAAAAATACAAAAAAAATATCCAATGAAAAACCAAAAGAAAGTTTATCTAACATCCATGAACGTATAGAAAAACTCAAGAAAGATTTAGATCAAACTAAAGAAGCGCATGCCGACGTCGCAGATGCGCTCAAAAAAAGTGAGAAAGCAATTAGTGAAACCAATCGAAAACTTTTTGAGATTAAACAAGATCATCAAAAATACAGTGAGACTCTACAGTCACTACAACAAAAAAAATCAAGTTTAGAAACCACGCTAGGTCAGCAAACAGCGCAACTCAGCAAACAGCTTTACCAACAATACGTTCATGGTGAAACGCAATATTTGCCGATTCTTTTAGATGCCAAAAATCCGAGTGAGATTTCCAGACAATTGCAATATTTGTCTTACGTCGGTCATGCGCGCAGCGATTTAATAGACTCTATGCAACATAATTTGGGTAAGGTTACAAAGCTCAATGAGGAAACAGCAAGCACTCTTAAACAAGTCGCTGAATTAAAAAACCAACAAGAAGCTGCTAAGCACAATTTAGAAAAAGAAAAAGAAAATAAAGCTAAAGTATTAGAAAAACTCTCATCAAAAATCGATGCTCAGCGCAATGAAATTAGCAAGCTAAAACGGGATGAAAAGAATCTATCAGAATTAGTTGAGAAACTCGCAAAAGCTGCACAAACAAAAACTTCCCCTAAGAAATTAACAACATCAACAAGCAAATCAGATCAAACTTCAGTAGCTACCCGCACTGAAGAAAAAGTGCCTAGTCAACCAATCACCGTTGCTAAGAACGAAACACTTCCAAGTGCTGGATTCGATGGCGGTGACTTTTCAGCACTTCGTGGCAAGCTACATCTGCCAGTCAGAGGAGAGGTTAGCAATCGCTTTGGTGCAACGCGTGAAGACACTGGCGTCACCTGGAAAGGTTTGTTTATTCGATCGGCAGAAGGTAGCGAAGTGAAATCTATTGCGAACGGGAAAATTGTATTTGCTGACTGGATGCGCGGCTTTGGCAATTTACTGATTATCGACCATGGAGATGGCTACATGAGCTTGTATGGTAATAATCAAGCACTACTTAGAAAAATGGGGGATAACGTTAAGTCTGGAGACACCATAGCCTCTGTAGGCAATAGCGGCGGGAATGAAACTGCTGGTTTGTATTATGAATTACGCAAACAAAGCAAACCATTTGATCCGATGAGCTGGAGTGTTGCTCGCTAATTAGGCAAGCGCTTTTGCAACCTCGCGAACTAGCGAAGGACCATGATAAATTAGGCCGCTATACACTTGTACCAAGCTAGCACCAGCTTCAATTTTCTCAATCGCATCAGCGCCACCCATAATTCCACCCACACCAATAATTGGCAATTCCCCAGCCAACTGATTGGAAAGATGGCGTATTACTTGACTAGACTTATCTCGCACAGGCGCTCCAGATAAACCGCCAGTCTCAGTAGCATTTTTCATATCTTCAACACCCTCACGCGACAGTGTTGTATTCGTTGCGATTACCGCATCGAACTGATGTGATTTTAACAAATCTGCAATTTCAATAATCTGCTCATATTCTAGATCTGGTGCAATTTTTAGCGCAATCGGTACATACTTACGATGCTTTTGTGTCAATGCAGTTTGTTCCGCCTTTAAAGTTCCTAACAAAGCATCTAAGGCTTCTTTCTCTTGCAGCTGACGTAAATTTTTAGTGTTAGGGGAAGAAATATTGACCGTAATGTAACTTGCGTAACGGTAAACTTTACGCATACAAATCAAATAATCATCAACAGCTCGCTCATTCGGCGTATCAAAATTCTTACCTATATTAATACCAAGAATACCTCGATATTTCGAGGCTTTAACATTCTGAATAAGCTGATCAACGCCTAAATTATTAAATCCAAAACGATTAATGATTCCTTGCGCTTCTTTCACTCTAAATAACCTAGGCTTTGGATTCCCAGGCTGTGGTCGCGGCGTCACAGTTCCGACTTCAATAAAGCCAAAACCTAATGCAGCCATGCCATCAATAAATGCCCCATTCTTATCCAGCCCTGCAGCAAGACCTACTGCATTAGGAAAAGTTAGCCCCATCACCTGACGAGGCGTTACGTTTACAGGCTTATATAAGCTGTTTAGCAAACCCGTCTTTTCAGCAAGCTTCAGGCTCTTAAGCGTTAAATCATGTGCATATTCAGCGTCAAGCTGAAACAAAAATGGCTTTATGAGTTTGTAGGTATTCATTAAATTAATTCTAATTTGGCCAGTTCATTACTTTAAATTTTTCGTCAATCAATCACACTCGTGAACAATAATTTGCTCAGAAAGCCTAATCATTCTTTCAACCGGCGTCACCCAAACAATGCCATCACCGACCTGCCCAGTATGACCAACCTCCACCAAAATTTGCAGTGCACCCTCAACCAGTTCTTCAGGCAAGACCATTTCAACTCGTACTTTAGGACTATAATCAGTCAGCTCTTCAATAATGCCTTGAGAAGGCTTAGCGCAATGCGGGCCACAACCTTCTACTTTAGAAATCGTCATGCCTGGGAAACTTTTAATATTTCTAAAAGCTGAGCGTACTTTAGCTAACCGACTAGGCTGTATAACAGCTTTAATTTCTTTCATCATTTTAAAAGCTTCCTCAAATTAGGCTTCAACTCTTTTTTCTTCAAATTTACGATACAAGGTTGGGACCACTACTAAAGTCAGCAAAGTAGATGTAATCAAGCCCCCAATCACAACGATTGCTAATGGACGCTGAATTTCAGATCCTGGGCCCGTAGCAAAAAGAAACGGAACCAATCCCAACATCGCAACAGTAGCAGTCATCATGACGGGTCTAAATCTTTGCTGACACCCTTGCACAATCGCCTCCAGCTGTGTCTTACCTTCATCACGTAAATGACGAATGTACGAAACAAGTACAACTCCATTTAATACAGCGATCCCCCACAATGCGATAAAACCAACTGACGCAGGGACCGAAAGATATTCCCCCGTAATAAACAAAGCAAAAATGCCGCCTATCGATGCAAAGGGCAATACCATAATAATTAACCCCGCAAATCTGACAGAGTTAAACAGCAGGAAAAGTAAGAAGAAAATTGCGCCTATGGTAATGGGAATAATGACTGACAAATGATGTAAGGCACGCTGCATATTTTGGAATTGACCACCATATTCCAAATAATAACCATCCGGAAGTTTGAGTTTTTGGTTAAGTGCGGTTTGAAGCTCGGCAACAAAACCACCCAAGTCACGGTCTTTCACATTGACACCAACCACGATGCGCCGTTTTGCTAACTCTCGGCTAATCTGAGCAGGGCCGTCTCTAACCTCAATGCGGGCTAAGTCTTTTAGTTTTACGCGGCTACCATTAGGTGATGTCAATAAAATGTCGCCAATTGCTTCAACATTATCTCGAAAGCTCTCTGGATAACGAACAGCCGCACTGAATCGCCGTTGGCCTTCAAATACCTCCGTTGCAATCTTTCCACCGATCGCCGTTTCAATTACATCATGCACATCAGAGGCATTAATACCGTGTCTAGAGATGGATTGTCGATCAATCGTAATATTCAAATACTGCTGACCCGATACTTTTTCAACTTTAATCTCAGTTGCACCCCTCACACGCTGAGCAATTCTTGAAATTTCATCAGCTTTTGCTTTAAGTAAAACTAAATCCTCACCGAAGATCTTGACGGCAACGTCAGCACGAACACCCGTTAACAACTCATCCACGCGGTCTGAAATTGGCTGCGCCATAATAATTTGCACGCCAGGAAGTTCACGACTTAACACTTGGCGCATTTTTTCAGCAATATCATCTTGCGTCCAACCACTTGGCCATTCTGACCTAGGCTTCAGGCTGATAATCGGTGTGGATTCATTTTGTGCTTGTGGATCAGCAGGACTCTCACCTCGCCCTAGACCGGACATGGCTGACTTTACACCAGGCACTTCTTGCATAATTAATTTCATCGCCCGACTTTCCATCTTGATTGACTCCTCAAGTGAAATATTTGGCACACGATTAATACCTGGGACAATAGATCCTTCTTTCATTTCCGGAATAAAAGAGCTTCCTAAAAAAGGCAGCAATATTAAGGAAATAACAAACACACCCGCTGAAGTCGCGACCGTTTTTTTCTCATTACTCAGCGCCCAATTCAATAAAGCAAGATAAGGCTTTTTCATCATTTGTATGATTTTGGTATCTTCTCCGCTACCGCCTTTTAACATGTATGAACACATAACAGGCGTAAGGGTAAGTGACAAAACTAGAGAAACAAATAACGCAATTGCAATGGTATAAGCCAATGGAGAGAACATTTTCCCTTCCATGCCCTCTAGTGTCATTAGCGGTAAAAATACTAAAATAATAATCCCCACCCCAAATAAAACTGGAGTGGCTACTTCAGAAGCCGCTTCTAACACCACACGAATTTTACTATCGCCAGCACGATGTCCTAATTGATGAAAAGCGTTCTCAACAACCACGACGGAGCCATCCACCATTAAACCAATCGCAATAGCCAAGCCACCCAGCGACATCAAATTGGCAGAAATCCCATAATGATTCATGACCATAAATGTGATGAGTGGTGTTAAAACGAGGGTGGTTACTACAATTAAACTAGATCGCACATCCCCCAAAAATAGAAAAAGAATAATGACGACTAAAATAATTCCTTCTATTAATACTTTAGTTACTGTATGCAATGCGGCGTCCACCAATTCACTTCGATCATAATATGGAATAATCTGAAGTCCGCCAGGCAACATGCCCTTCTCATTAATTTCTTGCACTCTCGCTTTAACACGGCTGACTACTTCTTTGGCGTTACCAGCACGCATCATCATGACTACGCCACCTACAGATTCAGTATCTCCATTTTTCAACACAGCCCCAACACGCACTTCGCTGCCTAATTTGACTTCGGCCACATCACGCATAAAGACCGGCACACCGTTTTGCTCTTTAAGTACGATATTTTCAATATCCGCCAAGCTTTGAATTAAGCCTACGCCACGAATAAGATACTGCTCGGAATAATGGGATAACACACCACCACCGCTATTCGCATTATTACGTGCAAGTGCTGAATAAATATCATTGAGTTTTAAGCCGTAGTAATTCATACGGTCAGGATTAACTAAAGCTTGATACTGCTTAACATATCCACCCTGAGAGTTAATCTCAGCAACACCAGGAATACCTCTCAACAATGGTCTAACAATCCAATCTTGGATAGCTCGACGTTCAGTTAAATCATCCTGAGTGAGTGATTTTTTTCCATCATTTTTCTTATCAAGTGTGTACTGATAGACTTCGCCTAAACCTGTTGAGACCGGGCCCAAAATTGGCACTACGCCTTCAGGCATTTTGTCCGAAACCTCCATCAACCTTTCCATGACTAGTTGACGCGCAAAATAAACATCCGTTTTTTCAGTAAAAACTAAAGTGATGAGCGACAAACCGTTCTTGTTAAGTGAGCGCATTTCGGTAAGCCCAGGCAAACCTGTCATGCCAATTTCAAGTGGCACGGTGATAAAACGCTCCACTTCTTCAGGTGACTTTCCAGTCGCTTGAGTCGCGATTAAGACTTGGACATTGGTCACATCTGGGAATGCGTCTACTGACAAACTTTTAACCGCAAACCCACCTGCAATAAGCAATGCTACGGATAAGACAACAATAATTAATCGTTGTTTTAGGGCAGACTTGATAAGTGATTCAATCATGGCCTACTCCAGCTCTTTACGCTTGCGTTCATTATTCACATGAAAAGCACCTTCACTGACGACAATTTCATCTGCTTCAATGCCATTTAAAACGGCAACCATTCCTTGAAAGTCATCACCTATCACCACTTCTCTTAATCGATATTTATTTGGTGCTATTTGGATAAACACATGGTCTTTATCATTTTCTCGAACAATCGCTTGTACAGGCACAGACAACCTAGATACTGGCTTGGATTGAACAAGCATAGAAACCAACATTTCAGGTTTAATCTCATGATCAAAGTTTTTAATTTCACTTCTGACTGTTACTGTACGAGTTTGCGGGTTCACAACATCGGCGACATAAATCAATTTGCCTTTGATGGGTTTGTCATTCAGCGCTGGCACTTCAATATCGACTTCTTGCCCAACTTCAATTAAATCAATTTGACGTTCAGGCACTTCGGCGACTGCCATCACACGTGATAAGTCTGCCACAACAAATAATTCATCAGCAGGCTGAACAACCTGACCCACATTGATTTTTCGACTAATGACAGTACCGGCTAAACGGGCCGTAACATGACTAAATGTATCCATTTGTGCAGAATGAGAGAGCTTAGAAATGCTAGCATTTGACATGCCCAATACTAGCAGCTGATTTCGTGCAGCAACTAAATCTGCCTTTGCACCACTCAACTCAGCCTCACGTCTTTGCAATTCAGCAGCACTAATTACATCAGCCTCCAGTAGCACTTTGGCGCGATCAACTGCCTTTGCTTGCAAATTAATTTGTTGCAAAGCTTTAATGTAGTCCAACTGATTTTGTGCAAGCTCAGTACTATTGACGGTTGCCAATACTTGACCTTGCTTCACTACTTGGCCAAGGACCGCTGAAATGTCCGTGATTCTGCCCGTCACTGGCGATCCTATTTTAGCCGTTCTTTGCTCATCTACCTGAATACTGCCCGGGATTCTTAACAAATCTCGAATTTCCGCATTACCCACCTTCATCACCTTAATTTGCTTTTGAAGTGCAGGCGTTAATTCCACTAAATTAGAATCTGCTGGCTCTTGAACCGACTCAACCTTATCCTTAGCCCCGCATCCGGCTAAAAGTAATAAAAAAACAACTGCAACGAATAATTCTTGAACTACATTTTTTCTTTTTATTAACATTTTCTATCCTTTTTTATTCTTTACTTGCAAGTAATTCAGCGCCTATTAAACGCTCAATTTCTAACATTGCAGCAACGTAGTCATAACGTGCGGCCAAATAATCTTTTCTAACAGAGCGATAGGTTCTTTGCGCATCCAAATACTCTAAAATGCCCCGCTCACCAAACTTATAAGCCGCTTCAGCCACTTTAAGTACCGACTGCGCCTGCTCCAACAAGCCAGTTTCAAAGGCATTCACTTGGCCTTGTGCAATTAAATAACGCTGATATGCAGTTTCTAAATCTCGACTTAATCCAAGCTCGCGATCACCAAGCTGTGCTTGCGCCTGGCGAATATTGGCACTTGCCTCAGCAATTTGACCTTCTCTGTTTGTCCACAAGGGCAGAGGAATTGCGAGTCCAAGACGGTACTGCAGCAAATCAGGGTCCTGCTCAACCCCAGCCTTTAAAGTAAGTCCTGGATTTCTTAAACTCTCTTCAAGCTTGAGCTTTGCTTCGGCTATTTCTGCAGCAGCTCTTACTTGTTGTAAATATGGACTTTGAGAAATTTGATCACGCAAAGCATCCAATCTTGGAAGCGACTCACTTAAAGGCAATTGACCACTTAACTCAAAATCATTTGAAATTCCAGAGCCGACCAAACCTCTAAGCAAGGCTTTTGATTCCACTACCCGAACTAGCGCAGCCTGATAATCTCGCTGAGCCGCAAGCAACTCTGTTTCAGCCTTAATTAATTCATATTTAGGAGACTCACCAATATCCGTCTTTAATTTAACTCTGTCCCGAATGGTTTGAAGCAGTTGCTGATCCGCCTCTACTAGCTTCAATACCCTTGCTTTTGCAAAACGTTATAAAAAGCATTTTTAACTCGCACTTTGAGTTCTAGTCGAATCAAGTCACTAGTAAACCCAGCCGTCTTAACCCCAGACTCTGCAATTTCACGACGTGCACGACGCACATCAGAAAACTCCAAGGTTTGGGATAAAGCGACACCCCAATTACCTTTAGTGTCTTTACTAACGGATCGATCACGATAATGACTTGGGCCTGCACCAAATTCGAGCTGTGGATTTAAATAAGATTTTGCAGTAGTGACAGAAGCTGTAGCCGCGTCTTCCTGAGCTTTAGCAATCATCACACTTGGACTTTGAGTTAATGCGACATCAACCACTTGAACCAAAGTGTATGTATTTGCGGCTTCAACCTGACCAGTCACTATCGCAGCAAGCATAAAAAAACAATAGATAATTTTCATAACATTCAATCAAAATACTTCGTAAATTTAAGTGTGGACTATGCATTATTACAAAGCAAGATTCACACCATAAAAACTTCAAGCTAATAAGATTAAATAGAAGGGGGGCGTAATAATTTAGATCGATAAGGAGATAAATAATCAATCGAAACAAAAGAAATAAGCGGGAAAAAAGCCGATGCAATTAATATAGACAAAGACGGCAAAATAAGATCATCATTCGCTTCAAAAAGCAGCTCAACACCAACACCTCCGGTCACTTCATCCGAATCAGTTAATGTATCGAACACATCTGTTGCCATTGAAAAATCGTGAGTTTGATGTGAAGCTTCTATTCCATGCTTTAGCAAAAGAGAAAAGCCAAGAAAAAAAACAAGAAATAATAAAATGGATTTTTTATAAGTCATTTCATGCATTGTACAACTAAACACGTCTCCAAGTGGTTCCTTGAGGACTGTCCTCTAAAATTACACCTTGAGCCATGAGGTCTTGTCTAATTTTATCAGCCTCGACAAAATTTTTAGCTTGTTTTGCTTCAGTTCTCGCCAAGATGAGTTGTTCAATCTTTGAGACATCATCACTATCTGTATTACCCGCCTTTAAGAAAGATTCAGGATCTCTGTTCAACAAGCCTAATAGACTAGCCAACCCTTTTAATTGAGCCGCTACTTTCACGTCACGCGTTTTATTTAATTCATTTGCTAAATCAAACAATACTGCCACTGCTTCAGGCGTATTGAAATCATCATTCATTGCAGCTTTAAAATTGATAGCACTGACATCTTGCTCATCATAATCAGCATCGCTGCAAACACCACGCAAAGCCGTATACAAACGAGTCAATGCTTGTTTAGCATCATCCAAATGCTTATCTGAGTAATTAAGTGGACTACGATAATGTGCCCTTAATATGAAAAACCTAACAACTTCTGAATCATATTTTTTTAAAACATCACGAATTGTAAAAAAGTTGCCCAATGATTTAGACATTTTTTCATCATCAACGCGCACGAAACCATTGTGCATCCAATAATTCACAAAAGTGCAATCATGAGCAGCTTCTGATTGTGCAATTTCATTTTCATGATGCGGAAATTGCAAATCTTGACCGCCTCCATGAATATCAAAATGATTGCCTAAGTGGCATTCACTCATCACGGAACATTCTATATGCCAACCTGGGCGTCCTTTGCCCCAAGGAGAATCCCAACTTGGCTCATTAGGCTTTACTGATTTCCATAAAACAAAATCCATAGGGTCTCGTTTAAAAGTATCAACCTCAACACGTTCACCAGCTCTTAAATCTTCTAAAGATTTACCAGAAAGTTTGCCGTAAGTTTTAAAACTATTAACTGAATAAAATACATCGCCGTTATCAGCATGGTATGCATGGCCTTTTTCTATTAAGGCGCCAATCATGTCAATCATGCCTTGAATATGGGCTGTGGCACGAGGCTCAATATCCGGACGTAAAATTCCTAAAGCGTCAGAATCTTCATTCATCGCATCAATAAAACGTTGAGTTAACTCAGCAATCGACTCACCATTTTCATTTGCACGCTTAATAATCTTGTCATCAATGTCCGTAATGTTTCGAACATAATTCACATCAAAACCCGAGCTGCGCAACCATCGATTCACCATGTCGAACACAACCATCACCCGCGCATGACCCAAATGACAAAAGTCATAAACAGTCATACCACAGACGTACATACTGACCTTACCTGCCAAAATCGGCACAAAGGTTTGTTTTTCTCTAGCGATGGAATTGTAAATTTTAAGCATTGTTAAATTTTAAGCATTAAGAATTTTTGTAGAGCTTAAGTAGGCTTTTTGATAGAATCGTGGGCTTCAACTCAAACGCAAAAAAGTATATCACAATGCCTATGACACGCGCTTTAACGATTAGCTTTGCAGTTCTCATTAGTCTTGCATCAATTCCACTATTGCATGCTGAAGATTTAAAAGAGATTGCCGCGCAATCTAGCCAAGGCCAACACAGCGCCGCTATGGAACGCATCAACAACCACATCAAAGCTCATCCTAATGATGTGCAGGCCTTATTCATGCGTGCAGTGATGCTTGCCGAGCAAAATCGAAAAGATGATGCCATTAGAGCATTTACAGAAATTACTGAAAAATTTCCAGCTTTGCCAGAGCCCTATAACAACTTAGCAGTGCTATATGCTGACCAAGGCCAATTTGATAAAGCTAAAAAAGCACTAGAAAGTGCAATCAAGACGCATCCAAGCTACGCAACAGCACATGAAAACCTAGGTGATATTTACGCAAAAATGGCAACAGAAGCCTACGGCAAAGCCCTGCAGCTCGACAACACCAATTCAAGCGCTCAAAACAAACTGGCGCTAATAAAAGATTTATTCAGCGCAACAAATAAACCGTTGCAAATGGCTAGCGCAAAACCAACGACAACGCCTGCAGTAAATCCGCCACCAACAAACAATGTTAGCAAGCCTGAACCTGCGGCTACTAATAAAGCTAACGACACCAGCGAAGCGGCGAATGAAAATAAACGTGTTGCTGATTCAGTTAATCATTGGGCAAAGGCATGGGCAAATAAAGATATTGATGGCTATTTAAGCAGCTACGCTCAAAGCTTTAAAACACCAGATGGCCTAAGCCGTGACGCTTGGGAAGAAATGCGTAAAAGCCGCATTAATAAACCACAAACAATAAGCATTTCCATCAATAACTTATCTGTTGAAATAATTGACAGCACACACGCGAAAGCTAAATTTAAACAAGACTATCGTGCAGGCAGCTTAGTTGCTAAAACGCCTAAAACATTAGACCTTGTTAAATCAGGCCAACGTTGGTTGATTGAGCAGGAGCGCACTAGTCGCTAAACCTTTAACGACTCTTCACATATGCTTAAAAATAAGATTTACCTCGTCACTTTCTTAGTTCTGGTGACTGTGATGCCATGGAATGCAACGGCTTTTAACCGTGGTGATCATATTGCGGCAAAAATCAGCGGTCACATCGTGTCGAATCAAATTGAAGATCTCCTTGCCGCCAGCTTAACCGCTGTCACCTCAGGCCAGTTCGACCAAGCTATTCAATATTTAGACAAACTAATCGGTATTGCACCTAATTTTAAATTAGCTCATCTCGTCAAAGGCGATTTGTTGATGGCTCGTGCACAACGTTTTCAAGGCTTCGGTAGCCCATCACCAAATTCGGATGATGTGAGCGGCTATCGTGATGAAGCCCGCAAACGTTTAGAACGTCACTTCGCAAAAGACTTAAGCAATCAAATTCCATCAGCAGTTTGGCAACTAGATGATACCCAGTCCTACGTGTTTATAGTTGATACGGAGCAATCTCGCTTATTTGTTTATCGTAACGAAAATAATGCACCTAAGTATGTCACTGACCTATACATCACCATCGGCAAAAACGGTAGCGAGAAAAAGTCTCAAGGTGACAAACGCACTCCTTTAGGTGTTTATTTCACACAACCACAATTAAAACAAAAACTAGCCGACATGTATGGCGATGCAGCTTATCCTTTAAGTTATCCAAATGAATGGGATCAACATCAAGGTAAAACTGGTAACGGCATATGGCTCCATGGCACGCCAAGTGACACCTACAGCCGCCCACCGCAATCAAGCGATGGTTGTATTGTCCTAAGTAATCAAGATTTGAAAACACTGAGTCCAATCTTGCAGCAGGGCAATATTCCTGTGATTGTGGCTAAAAATGCAGAGTGGTTAAATCAGGATAAGGCCTCACAAGAAAAAGAAAACTTAATGAATAGTATTGAGCAATGGCGCAGTGACTGGGAAGCGCAAGCAACAGATCATTACCTCGCGCACTATTCAAATGGATTCTTTAGTGATGGAATGAATTTAAAGCAATGGGCAGAATACAAACGTAAAATCCAGGTTAGCAAACCTAATGTGGATATTAAACTGACTAATGTTAGTGCATTTAACTATCCCAGCAGTGGACAAAAAATGGTGGTAGTCACTTTTGATCAGTCATTCCGCAGCAATGCATTAAACAATAAAATGCGAAAACGCCAATATTGGATTTTAGAAAATCAAAATTGGAAAATCATTTACGAAGGTAGCGCTTAGGGCGATACTTAAAATACTACAACTTACATCAACATAATTTAAAGGACTTAACATGGTAAAACTACATACTAATTTCGGCGTCATTGGTATTGAACTAGACGCAGAAAAAGCACCGATTACGACTGCCAACTTTTTAGCTTATGTAGAAAGCGGTTTCTACAATGACGTTATTTTCCATCGTGTGATTGATGGCTTCATGATCCAAGGCGGTGGTTTTACTGCTGCGATGAGCCAAAAGAAAACAAATCCAGAGATCAAAAACGAAGCTAATAACGGATTAAAAAACGATAAATACACCATTGCAATGGCACGCACGCCAAATCCAGATTCAGCAAG
Organism: Candidatus Methylopumilus sp.; assembly: GCA_040383445.1. Lineage (GTDB taxonomy): Bacteria > Pseudomonadota > Gammaproteobacteria > Burkholderiales > Methylophilaceae > Methylopumilus_A. The sequence continues at coordinate 36,456 of JBEIDM010000002.1, forward strand.
CAGCCAATTCTTCATCAATGTAAATGACAATGACTTCTTAAACTTTAGTGCACCAACTGCGCAAGGCTGGGGTTACTGCGTGTTCGGTAAAGTCGTTGAAGGCACTGAAGTCATCGATAAAATTGCTAAAGTAAAAACTGGCAGCCGCAACGGCCATCAAGATGTGCCAGTTGAAAACGTCATTATTGAACGTGCTGAAGTTGCTTAAACCAATAAACGTTTAATTCAAATAGCACAAAAAGACCAATCGGAAATGCATACAAACCATCAAAGCTATAGTTTGTTCATTTCCGATTTGCATTTATGTGATGCAAGACCAGCCGTTACCTCTGCTTTCATTCATTTTCTAAAAAACGAAGCAAAAAATGCTGAGAATCTTTTTATTCTAGGCGACTTGTTCGAGTATTGGGCAGGTGACGATGATATCGATCATCCGCATCATCAATCAGTTGTTAGCGCACTTAAAGAGTTATCAGGCCATGGAACCAAAACTTTTTTTATTCATGGCAACCGTGATTTCTTAATTAGTACGAAATTTTCTACAGATGCAGGCATTAAGTTGTTAGCTGATCCAACCATGCTTGAGCTTTATGGCACCAAAGTATTGCTTAGTCATGGCGATGATTTATGTACTGATGATGTAGCTTACCAGGCGTTCCGTGAACAAGTTAGAAATCCGAAATGGCAAAGTCAATTTCTAGCGCAGCCATTGGCAAGTCGTAAAGCGCAGATTGAAGCTTTACGCATACGCAGTGAAGATGAGAAATCAGGAAAACCGCTGATGATTATGGATATCAATCAAATAGCATTAGAGAAATTAATCATTGCTCACGACTACCCTCCATTATTTATCCACGGCCACACACATATACC
>JBEIDM010000003.1:0-35211 GCA_040383445.1 Candidatus Methylopumilus sp.
ATCATCAAACCTGACGCAGTTGCTAAAAACGTGATCGGTCAAATCTATTCACGTTTTGAAAACGCTGGTTTGAAAATCGTTGCAGCTAAAATGGCGCAATTGACTCAAGCTGAAGCAGAAGGCTTCTACGCTGTCCATAAAGAGCGTCCTTTCTTTGCTGACTTGGTTAAATTCATGATTTCAGGTCCAGTAATGATTCAAGCGCTTGAAGGCGAAGGCGCTGTATTGAAAAACCGTGATTTGATGGGCGCAACTAACCCTAAAGAAGCTGCTGCCGGCACTATTCGTGCTGACTTTGCTGAAAGCATTGATGCTAACGCTGTTCACGGTTCTGACTCTGCTGAAAACGCAGCAATCGAAATCGCTTACTTTTTCGGTAAGTAATTTTGCTGATTTTCTTTTAGTATGCTTAATCTGCTCGATTTCAACCAATCGCAACTCGCTGAATACTTTGTAGGATTAGGCGAGAAGCCTTTTCGCGCTAAACAATTGATGCGCTGGATGCATCATTTTGGCGTGAATGATTTTGAGCAGATGACTGATATTGCTAAATCTCTACGTGAGAAATTAGCCGCCACGACCACCATCACCCCTCCCAACGTGCAACTTGAGCAGATTTCCAATGATGGAACGCGCAAGTGGTTGGTGGGTGCTGGTACTGGCAACGGTGTAGAAACCGTGTTTATCCCAGAAGACGATAGAGGTACATTGTGTATTTCATCGCAAGTCGGTTGTGCCCTTGAATGCACGTTTTGTTCAACAGGCCGCCAAGGTTTTAACCGTAATCTCAGCGTGTCTGAGATTATTGGTCAGTTATGGTTAGCCAACCATTCTCTTAGGCAAGATCCTGATTACGGTATGCTCCCAATGAGTGATCGTATTATCAGCAATGTGGTGATGATGGGCATGGGTGAGCCGCTTACTAATTACGACAACGTTGTCACTGCGATGCAAATTATGTTGGATGATTCGGCTTATGGCTTGAGTCGCCGCCGTGTAACCTTATCCACTAGTGGCGTAGTGCCGGCAATGGATAGGTTGAAAGAAGATTGTCCTGTTGCATTGGCTGTTTCTCTGCATGCGCCAAACGATACGCTGCGTGATGTGATTGTCCCTATTAATAAAAAATATCCACTTAAAGAGTTGATGGCAGCTTGCCAACGTTATTTGGTTAAAGCGCCGCGTGATTTTGTGACGTTTGAATATGTCATGCTTGATGGCGTCAACGATAGCTTCGATCATGCTAAAGAATTATTGAATTTGGTGAAGGATGTGCCATGTAAATTCAATTTGATCCCGTTTAATCCATTCCCTAATAGTGGCTACGAAACATCACGTCCAGACAATATTCGTCGCTTTAGAGATGTATTGATGCAGGCAGGTCATGTGGTGACGACACGTAAGACGCGCGGTGAAGATATTGATGCTGCGTGTGGGCAGCTTGCAGGGCAGGTGCAGGATAAAACAAAAAGAACCATGCGTATTCATGCAGAATCAATTTAATGTAGAGAGGCTTCATGCAATCTGAACTTAATTCAACTGAAACCAGCTCATCAAATTCTGATACTTTACCTTCAGTGCCTGAGGTGAAAGTTGAGTTGGGCTCTATTCTTGCAAATGCTCGTGAAAGTCAAAACTTAACTGTGGAGGATGTTGCTGCATCTTTACGTTTAAGTATTGCTAAAATTAATGCGCTTGAGGCTGATGATTTTTTAGTGATTTCAGATCCTACGCTTGCGCGTGCTTTTATTCGTAGTTACGCTCGTCTTCTAGAGCTTGATCCAGAACCATTGTTAATGGCTCATCGTCAGCTTATTCCTGCCGAAATTGTGAATCCTATTGGTGTTAAAACGGAGGTTATTTCTACGCCAATCCAGCCATCTAATCTTAGAAGTAAATTAATTATTTTAGGGCTTGTGCTGGTTGTTATTATTCTGCTCGTTTGGTTTTTTTCCTATCACAATCCTTCCGAGTCTGATGTAGCTGAAGTCAATGACTCGACCGTTATTCAATATGCTCTTCCTCAGCAATCTATGCCAGTTGCGGAACGTGAAGTTAAAGGTGATGAACAAGTTACTGAGCTTGCATTACCTAAAGAAGCATCGACATCTAATTCAGGGCCTCCAAAAGCATCAGAAAAAACAGCCAATGAACCTACTAAGGTTGAAACTATGAAAAAGGTTTCTGTTGGGGATAGTTTAGTGAGAGTAAAGCTTTTATTTACTGGTAACTCTTGGGTTTCTGTAAAAGATAAGAATGGAAATACGGTTTATGAAAAGACTGCAAAAGCTGGCGGTGAGGAGTATGTTGAGGGTGTTCCGCCATTAAAATTTCATATCGGTAACGTTAGTGCGACTCAAATTGTCTTTAATGATGAAACTGTTGATTTAAGTCCTAATACTTACAATAACATGGCGCGTGTGACATTGGGTGCTGATTAATGAGTAGTTCAAAAAAATCGATTGAAAGACGTTCTTGCCAACAAGTAATGGTAGGGCATGTCGCAGTTGGGGGAGATGCACCTGTAGTTGTTCAGTCTATGACCAATACAGATACGGCAGATGCTGAATCTACTATTCGTCAGATTATTGAGCTTTGGCAAGCAGGTTCTGAAATTGTGCGTATTACTGTGAACTCTCCTGAAGCTGCAGCACAGGTTGGATACATCCGACAGCAATTAGATGCTCAAGGTTGTAATGTTCCGTTGGTTGGAGATTTTCACTTCAACGGGCATAAATTACTCAGTGAATATCCTGCATGTGCCGCTGCACTAGCAAAATATAGAATTAATCCTGGTAATGTTGGCAAGGGTTCTAAGCGTGACGATCAGTTTACCGCAATGATAGAAACGGCCATTCAATATAAAAAACCAGTGCGTATTGGCGTTAATTGGGGAAGTTTAGATCAAGAAAAAATGGCACGTATGATGGACGCAAACGCTAATCTTGATGAGCCATTACCAGCAGATGCATTGATGCGTGAAGCGCTTATTCAGTCTGCGTTAGAGAGTGCGGAGCAGGCACAAAAAATTGGATTGCCTAGTAATCAAATCTGCATTTCTTGCAAGGTGAGTGATGTTCAAGATTTGGTTAGCGTTTATCGTGACTTAGCAAAGCGTTGTGATTATCCTTTGCATCTTGGCTTGACTGAAGCGGGCATGGGTTCTAAGGGCATTGTCGCTTCAACAGCAGCTTTGTCACTGCTCTTGCAAGAGGGTATTGGTGATACGATTCGTGTTAGCCTAACCCCTGAGCCAGGTGAGTCTCGCACTAAAGAAGTTGTAGTGGCGCAAGAGATTTTACAAACAATGGGTATACGTTCATTCACGCCTTTAGTGACGGCTTGTCCAGGCTGTGGTCGCACGACATCTACTTATTTTCAAGAGTTGGCGCAAGATATTCAGCGATATCTACGTGAGCAGATGCCAGTTTGGCGTAAGTCTTATCCAGGCGTTGAGTCAATGAGCGTTGCCGTTATGGGCTGTGTGGTTAATGGACCTGGTGAGTCAAAATTGGCAAATATTGGGATTAGTTTGCCTGGTACTGGTGAAGTGCCGGTGGCGCCCGTTTTTGTTGATGGTGAAAAGACAGTGACTTTAAAGGGTGATGCGATTGCCCAAGAGTTTCAAATGATTGTTGAGCAATATGTGGCGCAGCACTATGCTGAGGGTGGTAAGTTACGTGCTCAGTCTAAAACAATTCCTATTCGATCTTTGTAAGTATTTATGACACAAGAACCTAAAAATAATAAGTTTCAGAGCATTAAAGGCTTTTACGATATTCTTCCTGAATTCACGCCCTTATGGCAAAAGCTTGAAGACACAGCACGCCATGTTTTATCTCAATACGGATATCGCAATATTCGTATGCCGATTGTTGAGCCAACAGATTTATTTATTCGTAGTGTAGGTGAGCATACGGATATCGTAGAAAAAGAAATGTATTCTTGGGAAGATGTGTTGAATGGCGACCGTCTTACCTTGCGTCCTGAAGGCACTGCTGGCTGCGTGCGAGCGGTTGTTGAGCACAGTTTGACTTATAACGGTCCGCAGCGCTTGTGGTATACAGGCCCGATGTTTAGGCACGAGAATGTACAAAAAGGGCGTCAGCGGCAATTTCATCAAATCGGCGTAGAGGCTTTTGGTTTTGATGGACCTGATGTTGATGCGGAACAAATTATTCTGTTAGCCCGTTTATGGCGTGCTTTGGGAATTGCAGATGTTGAATTGCAACTCAATAGCATTGGTGATGCTGAAGAACGTGCTGAATTTAGAAAAGCTCTAATTGCTTATTTTGAGCAGCATGCGGAGTTGTTAGATGAAGATGCTAAGCGTCGTCTTCATAGCAATCCATTACGTATTTTGGATAGTAAGAATCCACGTATGCAGGACATGATTGAAAATGCGCCTAAATTAATGGATTGTTTGGGGGATGAAACCCGCGCGCATTTTGCTGGTCTATGTAAACAGTTGGATGTCGCAGGCATTCAATATAAGCTTAATTCAAGACTTGTTCGTGGTTTGGATTATTACAATCGCACAGTTTTTGAGTGGGTGACAACTAAACTTGGTAGCCAAGGTACGATTGCAGGTGGCGGACGTTACGATAGCCTAGTCCAACGTTTAGGTGGCGAATCAACGCCAGCTTGTGGTTTTGGAATTGGTTTGGAACGTGTATTTTTGTTAATGCAAGAATACGGTGTTGAAGCTGAATTTAAAGCAGATGCGTATTTGGTGAATGTTGGTGAATTAGCAGAGGCTCAAGCAGTTGTGATTGCAGAGCAGTTACGTGATGCTGGGTTGTCAGTGGTTGTGCATGCAGGTGGCGGTAGCTTTAAATCTCAAATGAAAAAAGCGGATCGAAGCGGTGCAAAATATGCATTGATTTTAGGTGATGATGAAGTGCAAGCTGAGTCAATCGCCGTCAAGCCCATGGTTGGTGGCGGGGAACAGATTAAAGCCTCACTATCAGAGACCATTGATATTTTAATAAAGTCTTATTAGTCGGAATCTTATGGCGCATTTACTCAATATTGAAAATCTAACAATCACACCAGTAAATGCGCCAAATCGCAAACTGGTGAATCAGGTTTCTTTTTCTATTGAGCCTGGTAAAACTACCTGTGTGGTTGGTGAGTCTGGTAGCGGAAAGAGTTTAACCGCATTGTCTGTGATGGGATTGTTGTCAGATCAACTTAATCGTGCGTCAGGCAGGGTTGAGTTTCAAGGGCGTAATTTAGCAAAGTTAAGCGCTGATGAGATGCGACAAATTCGCGGCCGTCAGATTGGAATGATTTTCCAGGAACCTATGACATCGCTTAATCCCGTTCTCACGATTGGATATCAAATAGGCGAGCCATTAACAGTGCATCTTGGTTTAAAAGGTGATGCATTGAAGGCGAAGGTGGCTAATTTACTAGAACAAGTTGGCATTCCTCCACATCGTGCGAATAGCTATCCGGATGAGCTTTCCGGTGGTCAGCGTCAGCGAGTAATGATTGCAATGAGTATTGCTTGTCAGCCTGCAATGCTGATTGCAGATGAGCCAACAACAGCCTTAGATGTCACTGTGCAAGCACAAATTTTGTCATTGTTAAATAATTTGAAGCAAACCATGAATATGGGAATGTTGCTGATTACGCATGATTTTGGGGTGGTTGCTGATGTTGCTGATCAGGTAGTGGTCATGTTTAGGGGTGATATTGTTGAATCTGGTTCAGTTGCTGATGTGCTTGGCAAGCCTAAACATCCTTACACGAAAGCACTGCTAGATTGTGTGCCTGATGCTGAAGGTAAAAAGCCATTAAAGCCAATTGATTATGCTTGGTTGAATGATGGGAAGGTTGCTTAAATGGGCGAATTCGTTTTAAAAGCACGCGATTTAAATAAATCTTACACTCAACGTTCAGGTCGATTTGGTTTTGGAACGACTAAGGTTAAAGCACTTGATAATGTTAGCTTAGATTTAAAGCATGGATCGACATTGGCTGTTGTTGGTGAGTCAGGCAGTGGTAAATCCACCTTGGCAAGATGTCTGTTACAATTACAACCCTTGGATAGTGGTTCAGTGTTGTTTCAGGGACGTGATTTATCTGAGTTGCCAGCACATGAACTAAGAGAACAGCGCCGTCACTTGCAAATGATTTTTCAGGATCCTTTCGCCTCGCTTAATCCACGCATGCGTGTAGGTGAAATTGTTGGCGAGGGATTGTTGATTCATCGTTTGGGGAACCAAGAAGAGCAACGTGAGCGTGTAGTGCAAATGTTGAAGCGTGTCGGATTGTCTGAAGCGGATATGCTTAAATATCCACATGAGTTTTCAGGTGGTCAGCGTCAGCGTATCGGCATTGCACGTGCTTTGGTGTTGAATCCAAAGGTTGTAGTATGTGATGAGCCCGTGTCTGCATTGGATGTGTCGATACAAGCACAAATTCTATTGTTACTCAAAGAGTTGCAGCAAGAAATGGCGCTAAGTTATATTTTTATCAGTCATGATTTACGTGTTGTGCGCCACGTGGCTGACGAAATAGCAGTGATGTACCAAGGAAAAATTGTAGAGCGTGGTGCCATTGATGATATTTATCGATCACCAACCCAAGAATATACACAGAATTTGCTGAAATCTATTCCTGGGCAAAGGGCTTTGGCGTTATCAAATTAAACATTAAACGAGTATTAGGAAATTAGCATGGCTTACGATTTAGAAGAGCAAGAACAGTTAGACGTATTGAAGGCATGGTGGAAACTACACAGCCAAAAAGTGACAACAGCATTAATTGTTTTGCTTTTAGCTGTTGCGGCTTATAAAGCTTGGAACTATTACCAAGGTCAGCAATCTCTGCAAGCTTCAGCAAAATATGAAGTGTTAAATAAGATTGATGCTAAAGATCCTAATAATTTAAAAGCTGTGCAAGCGGTGTCTGCTGAATTGATGGAGAAGTTTTCAGCTACACCTTATGCAGGTCGTGCTGCTTTGACTGCAGCAAAAGCTAATTTTGCTGCAAATGAAGCTAAAAGCGCTCGTGCCCAATTAGAATGGGCTGCAGACCATGCTAAAGAAGATGCAATTCGTGCTATTGCGCTATTACAAATTGCCTCAGTGCAATTTCAGGACAAAGACCTTGAAGGCGCTTTGAAGACCTTAGATAAAAGCCACACTGAGGGTTTTGATGGTTTGTTCTTGGATTTGAAGGGTGACGTTTTAGTTGCTCAAGGTAAATCAGCTGAAGCAAAGAAAGCTTATCAAGAAGCGCTCACTAAATTAGATGGTGAAGGTAGATATCATCAATATACGCTACATAAGCTCGAAGCTTTAGGGAGCTAAGCTTGAAATTTTATCAATGGACTGCACTAGTTGGTGTAGTTATACTTAGTGCATGCACCTCAATTACTGACTTGAAGACAGACGTTTCAGAGCGTCTGTTCGGTCGTCAAAGTACCGAAATCCCATCAGAATTAAACGAAATTAAAACGACTGCACAAGCTAAAGTCTTGTGGAGTTCTCGTTTGGAGATGTCTGAGGACGATGATTTTACGCCAGCCATTGATAATGGATATATTTATGCTGCTGGATCAAAAGGCGAAGTGCTTAAATTGTCAGCTGCATCAGGCAAGCAAGAGTGGCGGGTTAATTTAGGTGAGGCAATTACTGGCGGTGTTGGTATTGGCGCTAATTTGGTTTTAATTGGTACTAAAAGCGGTTATGTCGTTGCTTACGACTTTAATGGAAAAATGCTTTGGAAAGCGAAAGTCAGCAGCCAAGTGTTAAGTGCGCCTAAGGTTGATTTTGGTGTAGTGGTAGTTCGTTGTGGTGATAGCCGTATTTATGGATTAAATGCAGTTGATGGTTCGCGAAAATGGATTTATGAACGTGCAACTCCGCCGTTATCATTAAAGAGCAGCGCTGGTGTTGTGCTTGATGGCGGTGCTGCCTATGCAGGTTTCGCAGGTGGAAAATTGATTTCTTTAAGGGTTGAAGACGGTAAAGTTCTCTGGGAAGTTTCTGTTGCGCAACCCAAAGGAACAACAGAAATTGAACGTATTGCTGACATTACAAGCTTGCCTGTTGTTGATGGTTCATTGGTATATGCTGTTGCATATCAAGGTAAAGTGGCCGCGGTAGATAGGGCAACGGGTCGAATTGCTTGGAGTCGTGATATTTCCAGTTATACAGGCCTGAATGCCGAAGATGCTCGTGTCTTTGTATCCCATGCTGCTAGTTCTGTTTATGCTTTAGATTTTAGTACTGGTAAAACTTATTGGCGACAAGGTGATTTGCGTCAACGTCGAATTACTGCACCTTTACCAATGGGAAATGTAATTGCTATTGGTGATGTTGAAGGCTATGTTCATTTGCTTAATCGAGAAGATGGAGTTTTTGTAGGTAGATTGCAAATTGAGGAAGCGCCTATCATGCCTCAAATGGTTGCTTTGGGCTCCAGTACAATCATTGCCCAAACCCGTAAAGGTGGCATTTATGCCATCTCTTTGAAATAACTTCATAAGTAGACCATGTTACCTACCATTGTTTTAGTTGGCCGACCTAACGTTGGCAAATCCACATTATTTAATCGATTAACGAAAAGCCGTGATGCATTAGTTGCTGATTTGCCAGGCTTAACGCGAGATCGACATTACGGCCGTGGAGTTGGTGGGGACAAGCCATTTTTGGTGGTTGATACTGGTGGTTTTGAACCAACCGCTGAAACTGGCATTATGAAAGAAATGGCACGTCAGACATTGCTTGCAATAGATGAGGCCGACGTGATTATTTTTGTGGTGGATGGCCGTCATGGCGTTAGTCCACAAGATCAAGTGATTGCTAATCGCTTACGTAGAAGCCAGAGACCTGTATTGCTTGCAGTTAATAAGACAGAAGGCATGCAGCGTGCCGTGGTGAGTGCGGAGTTTCATGAATTAGGTTTAGGTGATCCACTCTCTATTTCTTCAGCACATGGAGAAGGTGTTCGTGATCTAATTGAATTGGCTTTAGAGCCATTTGCAGAACCTGAGCCAGAAGCGCCTTTTAATGATCAAGACGCGCCAAAGATTGCGATTGTTGGACGTCCAAACGTTGGTAAATCAACGCTTGTTAATGCACTGCTTGGTGAAGAGCGTGTGATTGCGTTTGATGAGCCTGGTACGACACGTGATTCCATCACGATGGATTTAGAGCGTAACGGTAAACATTATAAAATTATTGATACTGCCGGTGTGCGTAAACGCGGTAAAGTATTCGAAGCAATTGAGAAGTTCTCAGTTATCAAAACAATACAAGCAATTGAAGAAGCCAATGTGGCGATTTTAGTGGTTGATGCAAAAGAGGGTATTACCGAACAAGATGCTCACGTTGCAGCATATATCCTGGAAACAGGTAGGGCGCTTGTTGTTGCTATTAATAAGTGGGATGGGCTTGATGATGATAAGCGCGATTGGATTAAACGCGAGATCGATCGTAAGTTGCAATTCTTAGATTTTGCTAAATTCCACTATATATCGGCTTTACGTAAAAAAGGTTTGCCTGAGTTATTCATCTCAGTTGATGGTGCTTATAAAGCGGCAATGGCCAAGCTATCTACTCCTCAATTAACACGAGTATTGATCGATGCGATTGCACAACATCAACCACCAATCAGTAAAGGCATTCGCCCAAAATTAAGATATGCCCATCAAGGTGGGAGTAATCCACCTATTGTGGTTATTCATGGCAATCATGTCGATGGCGTGAAAGATAGTTATAAGCGTTATCTTGAGGGGGTGTTCCGTAAGACATTCCAGTTAACCGGAACCCCTTTGCGTGTTCAGTTTAATCAAGGTGACAATCCTTTTGCTGAACCTGACAAGCGGGTGCAGGGTGAGGGTATCGTCAGTATGCGTCGCCGTAAAACAGCGCAACGTGCAGAGCTTAACGCTCGCAAGAACGAAGAGACCAAGAAGTCTAAATTTAAGGCATCTGGCTTAGAAATCGCGAAAAGATCGACGAAAAAAAGCACTGCTAAAAAATAATGCAGTGCTTTAAAGTGGGTTGTTAAACTTAACAAGCCTGATCAAGTGGCCTTTCCATTTGTTTAGTTATAAAGGCTTTCCCAGAATTTCCACCAAACTTTCTCATCTTCTGGAACACCTTTGCCTAGCATGGAGCTGTTAGGGTAGTTTGCTTTTAGTACGCGCATAGTATCCTCTTTGAGGTCTTGCATACCAATTAAATCGTAAGCGCTAATCTGAATGACTAATGCCTCTTCTACACTGGTTGATTGAGGGTAGTTCTCAAGTACGTATTTGCAACGATTGATAGCTGCAATATGCGCTTGTCTCTTCATGTAATAGCGAGCTACGTGTAGCTCATGACCTGCTAATGTGTTGACTAAATAAGTCATGCGAAGCGCAGCATCTTTAGCGTAACGGCTGTCCGGGTAACGCGTGAGAAGTTCTTTAAATGCTAAGAATGAGGTGTTAAGGGCTTTAGGATCGCGATCATTAATTTGTTGTTGCGTTGCTTTTTCGATAATGCCCCGTTGTGTAAAACTCGCTACACCACGCATGTAGTATGCGTAATCAACGTTTGGATGATTGGGGTGTAGCTTAATAAAGCGATCTGCAGCAGCAATACATGATGCAGTGTCATTTTTTTTGAAATAAAGATAAGCTGTTTCAAGCTGAGCTTGAGCCGCATATTTACCATGAGGGTAGCGAGATTCAAGAGTTTTGAAATACTTTAGGGCTTTTTCGTAATCTCGATCACGCATTTTTTGATCGGCTTCTGCGTAAATGCGATCTGCTTGCCAGCTTTTGGTTTCATCAAGCTCTGTAGGGGCTCCAAAAATACTACAGCCTGTAAGCCAAATGACGATAAAAAACGCTAAACTGTATTTCATGCTAAGTAATACCTATTAGATTAATTTTGATTGATTATAACCGATGACACAAAGCACTCCTATCTCTCTCGTAATATCCCATGATTTGGGTGGTTTACGTTTAGACCAAGCTCTACAGCGTATGCTGCCAGAACACTCACGTTCAAGGCTGCAAGCTTGGATTAAAGAGGGTTTGATTACATTAAACGGTGAGTCAGCTACTTCAAAGACTAAGGTTTGGGGCGGTGAGCAGGTTCTAGTTCATGCGCAAGAGAAGCCGGAAGTGAGCGCTTTTGTTGCTGAAGACATTCCGCTTGATATTGTCTTTGAAGATGAGCATATATTAGTGATTAATAAGCCTGCCGGAATGGTTGTTCATCCAGCTGCAGGTAATTGGAACGGTACTTTGTTAAATGCAATTTTGCATCATGTGCCGCATGCAAATGAGTTACCTAGGGCTGGTATTGTGCATCGTCTAGATAAGGATACCAGTGGTTTACTTGTTGTTGCTAAGACTTTAGCAGCTCAAACGAGTTTGGTTCGACAATTGCAAGCGAGAACGGTTAAGCGTGAATATCGCACTATTGTTTGGGGCCAAGTTTGGCGTAATGGCAAGATAGATCAACCGATCGGCCGTCATTCACATTCGCGTACCAAGATGGCGATTAATCGTATGGGCAAGCCAGCAGTGACTCGTTACGAGGTATTGGAGCGTTTTGCAGTGCATACGTATATGCGATGCAATCTTGAAACAGGTCGTACGCACCAGATTCGTGTTCACATGCAGTTCCTAAAAGCGCCTATTGTAGGTGATCCAGTTTATGGCTTTCGCTCCATTATCCCATTACGTGCGATGACACAGACTTTGCGAGACTTTGTACAAGACTTTGATAGACAGGCGCTACACGCTATAAAGTTAGGTTTAATCCATCCGGCTACCAATGAGCCTATGGAATGGCAAATTGAGCTGGCAGATGATATGAAAGCTTTGTTAGAGGCCATGCGTCATGAAGATCCACCATTGGATGATGAAGAGCACTTTGAATTCTCTGAAGGTCCTTATTTGTCAGATGAAGATTACGAAGATGATGACGAACTTTACGATGAAGACGACTCGGATTTGGATGAGGCTGATTTGCTAGATGATGGTGAGGATGTTGAATAAGTCGGATTTAATTATTCCAGACTGGCCTGCGCCGTCGAATGTTCATGCGATACAAACTACCAGGCAGGGTGGCTTTAGTGATGCGCCGTTTGAAAGTCTAAATTTAGGTGCGCATGTTCAAGATCATCCAATAACAGTTGTTAAGAATAGGCAGTTATTGGATCAGTTTTTACCTGCGGAACCAGTTTGGTTGAATCAAGTGCATGGTACAAATGTGATTAATGCAGCATTAAGTAATTGTGTTCAAGATGCGGATGGGTCATTCACAACAGAATCTAATGTTGTTTGTGTGACGATGACGGCTGATTGTTTGCCTGTATTACTTTGTAATAAGCAGGGGACGGCTGTTGCTGCAATTCATGCTGGCTGGCGAAGTCTTTGTGATGGTGTGATTGAGAATACCATACTAGCGATGGGCCCTAAGGCGGATGACTTATTAGCTTGGCTAGGGCCCGCTATTGGTCCAGATGCTTTTGAAGTGGGTGCTGAAGTTCGTCAGGCATTTATTGAAAAAGACACTAATGCAACGCTAGCATTCAAGCCTCATGCTGATAAATGGTTAGCCAATCTATATCTTCTTGCTACACAAAGACTGAATAAAGTCGGTATTAAAGCTATTTATGGAGGTGGCGACTGTACCTACAGCTCTCCTGAGCGCTACTTCTCTTTTAGGCGTGATGGAATGACTGGTCGTATGGCTACCATGATTTGGATGGCTAAGCCTTCAAGCGACTAAGTCTGTATAATAACGTCTTTATCTCAACAGCTGTTTACCCCATGATCCTTACGCAATTTTCAACACTTACTTGGATAGTCGCTATCAGTTTGCTTGGTGGTTTGCTAAGTGTGATTTGTGCTGGACTCGTAGCAATGAGTGCTCGTACACAATGGATTCCAATTTTGATTAGTTATGCCATTGGTGCAATGTTAGGTGCGGTATTTTTAGAGATCTTGCCGCATGCATTCCACGAAGCGACTAGCGTTGAAAATATGGCGGCAACCGTTTTGTTTGGGATTTTGCTATTTTTCGTTTTAGAAAAGCTAGTGCTTTGGCGGCACTGTCACGGCGAACATTGTGAAGCTCATGCAATGCATACAGAACAAGAGTGTCACGCAAATGAAGTGCAAACGACAAAATATAAAGCGGTTACTGAAAAAGCCCCATCTATTAGTAAATCACATCATCATGTTCATGACTCTGGCCGAAGTGGCATGATGATAATGGTAGGTGATACTTTTCATAATTTTGTTGATGGCATTTTAATTGCTGCTGCTTTTATGATTGATATTCGCTTAGGGACAGTGACAGCAATTGCAATTATTGCCCATGAAATCCCGCAAGAAGTTGGTGATTTTCTGATTCTGCTCCATTCTGGCTATAGCAAAAAACAAGCATTTTTGTTTAACCTGTTCTCAAGCTTTGCAACCGTTGTTGGGGCCGTTTTAGCGTACTTTGCTTTGCAAACGGTTACTGGTTGGATACCAACAATATTAGGTCTTGCAGCTGCAAGTATGCTTTATGTTGCTGTGGCAGATTTGATTCCTGGATTACATAAACGTACTGAGCTTAAAGCAACGATGGCGCAAGTTGCATTGATTGCATTAGGAATTGGTTCTATTTGGTTAACAAAATTCGTGCTTGAATAATATTAATCAGACTCTGGTTTGTTTTTTTTTGTTACGTTTTCTTTGAGGCGCTCCTAATATCCAAAGCAGAAGTGCACAGGGCAAGAGGCCATAAAAAATAAGAGTCATGACTCCTGCTACCAGTGAAGTTTCACTAACAGCCATTAAAAAGGCAACGTAAAGCCAAGCAATCGCAATAATGTACATTTTTATAGGTTAATTTTCATGAGTACAAACACATCACCAAAAGTCGGATTCGTTTCTTTAGGGTGTCCTAAAGCAGGATCTGACGCAGAACGTATTTTGACCCAATTGCGTGCTGAAGGCTACGAAATATCAGGTACTTATGAAGATGCCGATTTGGTTGTGGTCAATACTTGTGGTTTTATTGATAGCGCAGTTGAAGAGTCTTTAGATGCGATTGGTGAAGCGATTAATAAAAACGGCAAGGTGATTGTTACCGGTTGTTTGGGTGCAAAGAGTGGTGTTGTACAGAATGCACATCCTAGCGTACTCGCCGTGACTGGCCCGCATGCCTTAGAAGAGGTGATGACTGCTGTTCATGCTAACCTACCCAAGCCTCACGATCCTTACGTGGATCTCGTGCCACCTCAAGGCGTACGTCTAACGCCGAATCATTATGCTTATCTTAAGATTTCAGAGGGATGTAACCATCGGTGTAGCTTCTGTATTATTCCGAGCATGCGCGGCGATTTAGTGAGTCGACCTATCGGAGATGTGCTGAATGAAGCTGAGAATTTAGTCAATGCTGGCGTCTCTGAAGTGTTGGTGATTTCACAAGATACTTCA
Organism: Candidatus Methylopumilus sp.; assembly: GCA_040383445.1. Taxonomy (GTDB): domain Bacteria; phylum Pseudomonadota; class Gammaproteobacteria; order Burkholderiales; family Methylophilaceae; genus Methylopumilus_A. The sequence goes on from JBEIDM010000003.1 coordinate 14,453, forward strand.
GCTTATGGCGTAGACGTAAAATACCGCAGTGGATTTTGGAATGGCCGGCCAGTTAAAACGCGTATGACTGAATTAACTAAATCATTGAGTGAACTTGGTGTTTGGGTTCGATTGCACTATGTTTATCCATATCCGCATGTTGATGAAGTGATTCCTTTGATGGCTGATGGGCTTATTCTGCCTTATCTTGATGTGCCTTTTCAGCATGCAAGCCCACGCATTCTTAAATCAATGAAGCGTCCTGCGAGTAGTGAGAATAACTTGGCGCGTATTAAATCTTGGCGTGATATTTGTCCGGATATCACTGTGCGTAGTACTTTCATTGCGGGCTTCCCAGGTGAGACCGAAGATGACTTCAAAATGCTTCTCGATTTCTTAGAGGAAGCACAATTAGATCGTGTTGGATGCTTTGCTTATTCAGCCGTTGATGGTGCATCTGCCAATGCATTGCCCGATCAAGTGCCTGAAGAAGTTAAACAGGAACGTTTGGCTCGTTTTATGGAAGTTCAGGAGCGTATTAGTGCTGCGAAACTGCAATCAAAAATTGGCACCATGCAAACCGTACTTGTTGATGAGCTGGTTGAGGATGAAGAAGGTAATATTGAAGCCATTGGCCGTACTAAAGCAGATGCACCAGAAATTGATGGTGTTGTCTATTTGGCCGATGCTGAGGGCTTAAATCCTGGGGATTTTGTAGAAGTTGAAATTTATGATGCCGATGGGCATGATCTTTGGGGCGGTCCACCGCAAAGTTAATGTTAAGAAAATAAATCTGGCAATATCGGAGCAGGTCGTTCGCTATCTGCTCTATCTTCAAGAAAATCTAGGGTTAATGGGCAGCGTGTTGGCTTTTTAACGGCTTTTCGGCGTTTTGGTGTTGTTGCATCTAAGTCAATATAAGGTGTTTGACTTACACGAATATAGCCTGAACTAGATAACTTATCTGCGGTGGTTTCAAACAAGCTGAGTGGATTATCTATGTTTTGTAGCGTGATGTTGGTTTTCGTGACTTTAAGCACGTTATACATCACAAACTTACCTGTGGTTTGCTTGCCGTAAATTTCACCAACGTGGACTTCCACACAGCACCCCTAAGCAATTAATGGCTGAATATTAGCCGCTAAGCCTATTATTCACAAGTCCGTTTTTTGCTTTGAACCATTAAACGTGTTTGTCGTCATATAGATACCCGCTTAATTTTAAAGAGAATTAAATGAAAAACTTATTGAAACTTATTTTTGGAGTCGTGTTGGGTTTAAGTCAAATGGCTAATGCTGCTTGCAGTGATTTATACAATCACCAATTTGATACATTGCAAGGCCAGAAAATTAATTTATGTGATTATCAAAACAAACCAATTCTAGTGGTGAATACCGCAAGCAAGTGTGGTTTTACCCCGCAATTTGAAGTGCTTGAGTCAATGTCTAGTAAATTCAAAGGTAAGCTTTTGGTGATTGGCTTCCCATCAAATGACTTTAAACAAGAGCTTGCTGGTAATAAAGAAGTTGGAGAGTTTTGCATCAAAACTTATTCAGTCAAATTTCCGATGGTTGTGAAGACGTCAGTCGCTGGCCCTAACGCTAATCCACTCTATAAAGAATTGCTTGCGATCACTAAGCAAGCACCGATGTGGAATTTTCATAAATATTTAATTCTTCCTGAAGCTAAGCAGGTTTATTCTTACAGTAGTGATGTTCAACCTGATGCACCGGAAGTGATGGATAAATTAAAGCCATTCTTAAAGTAGTTTAGGTTGTAAAATGCGGCATGACTGATACAACCATTCCCTTTGCCGCATTAAGCCCCGATGTTATTTTGGATGCAGTGGATCATTTAGGTCTTGTCACGGATGGACGTATCCTTGCTTTAAATAGCTATGAAAACAGGGTGTATCAAATTGGTATTGAAGATGCATTACCGATTGTAGCCAAGTTTTACAGACCGCATCGCTGGTCTGATATTTCTATATTAGAAGAGCATCAATTTGTTAAGACCTTAGCGGAAAACGAAATTCCCGTTGTCGCAGCTACAGTGATAAGTGATCAAACCTTATTTTCTTTTCAAGATTTTAAATTTTCAATTTTTCCTAAGCATGGTGGTAGGGCGCCTGATTTAGATCAAAAAGGTGTTTTGGAATGGATAGGTCGTTTTATTGGACGTATCCATGCTGTAGGAAGCTTACAGCCTTTTCAGCATCGCCCGGCTTTAGATATCCACACATTTGGTGAAATCCCAAGCCAGTATTTATTAAGTCATGGTTTTCTTCCGAATGAGTTGCTAGAGGTATATCAGGGCGTTGTGAATCAAGCTTTAGATGGTGTTAGGCGCTGTTTTGATCGAGCCGGTGACATAGCCTTAATACGATTGCATGGTGACTGTCATATGGGCAATTTACTTTGGACCGATGAGGGGCCGCACTTTGTCGATTTTGACGATAGTCGCATGGGGCCTGCTATTCAAGATATCTGGATGATGCTTTCTGGCGAACCTGATGAAATGCATCAACAATTTAAGCAGGTATTACAAGGATATGAGGATTTTTTTGAATTTAACCCACGTGAAGTTCATCTCGTTGAAGCACTAAGAACGCTTAGATTGATTCATTATTCTTCTTGGATTGCTAGTCGTTGGAATGATCCTGCTTTTACTGCTGCGTTTACTTGGTTTAATACTCAGCAATATTGGCAAGATAGGATTCTAGAGTTGCGAGAACAGATTTCGCTGATGGACGATCCGCCGCTACGGTTTGAGATATCAGGCAATTGTTAATAAAAAAGCCCCAAATTCAGGGGCTTTTTTATTAATTTGATTTGTCTTTTTTCGATGCTATTTTTTGAAGGATGATGGCTGATAATTCTTCAATTGAACGGCTGGTAGAGTCTGCCCAGCTAATTCCCGCATTGCGCATTAAGTTTTCGGCGGTAGCAATTTCTTGTTTGCAATTTTCCAGGGATGCATATTTGCTATCTGGACGTCGTTCGCTACGAACTGAGTGTAGGCGTTCAGCTTTAATTGTTAAGCCAAAAATTTTGTCTGTATGGGCGTGTAGTGCTGCTGGTAAGGTGCCGCGTTCAAAGTCTTCAGGAATGAGAGGGTAGTTAGCAGCTTTAATGCCAAATTGCATTGCAAGGTAAATACTCGTAGGCGTTTTCCCGCAGCGTGACACACCTACTAAGATGACTTGTGCTTCTTCTAAGCCGCTGTTGGTCATTCCGTCATCGTGATTAAGTGTGAAATTGATTGCTTCCATGCGATCAGAGTAGCTGCTGCCCATAATCCCGTGTGCAATTCCTGAACCAGTTAGAGGTTGCTCACCAAGTTCAATGCCTAAAGGGTCTATAAATGCTGTAAACAAATCAATAAAGTAAGCATCAGCCTCTTTAAGTGTATTGCGTAAATCTAAATTACCTAAAGACATGATGACGACTGGTCGAATGCCGTCTTGTGCAGTCGCTTTTAGGATTGATTGTTTTGCGATTTGAATTTTCTCTGGCGTGTCTGTAAATGGAAGACGTACTTGAGAAAATTCAGTGTGTGGAAAATGTTCCAATAATTTACCTAGTGCACTGGCTGTAATGCCAGTGCTGTCTGAGATAAATAGTGCGGTACGTTTCATTAATCGCTTACTTAGTTAGCTTTTGCCAAGTTGCAACAACTGTATCGGGGTTAAGTGATACTGATTGAATGCCTTCTTTAACAAGCCATTCAGCGAAATCAGGGTGATCTGAAGGACCTTGACCGCAAATACCAACGTATTTACCTAAACGATTGGCGGTGCTAATGGCCATTTTTAACAGTACCTTAACGGCATCATTGCGCTCATCAAATCCGTCTGCCAGGATTCCTGAGTCACGGTCCATACCTAAGGTAAGTTGTGTCAAGTCGTTAGAGCCGATTGAGAAGCCATCGAAGTACTCTAAGAACTGTTCAGCAAGTAGGGCATTAGATGGAATCTCACACATCATAATCAAGCGCAAGCCATTTTCGCCACGTTTTAGGCCGTTTGCAGCCAAGATATCAGTGACTGCTTTTGCTTCTTCTAAAGTACGTACAAAAGGAATCATAATTTCAACGTTGACCAAGCCCATTTCATCACGGACTTTTTTCATTGCTTTACATTCCATCGCAAAGCACTCTTTGAAGTCTTCTGCCATGTAGCGAGCCGCACCGCGGAAACCAATCATTGGGTTTTCTTCGTCTGGTTCGTAGATGTCGCCACCCACTAACTTCTTATATTCATTTGATTTGAAATCCGAAGTTCGAACAATCACTGGTTTAGGATAGAAAGCTGCAGCGATTGTTGCAACACCTTCTGCCACTTTATCAATATAAAAGTCAGTAGGGCTTGCATAACCACGCGCACGATTTCTAATCGTTGTTTGCATTGCAGCCGGCATTGCATCAACGTTGATAATCGCTTTTGGGTGAATACCAACCATGTTGTTAATCACGAACTCTAAACGGGCCAAACCAACACCGTCATTTGGAATTTTAGCAAAGCCAAAAGCCATATCTGGATTGCCAACGTTCATCATGATTTTACATGGGGGTTTTGATAGGGCAGCGGTAGCTTGGGTGTTCACTGAGTATTCAAGAGCGCCGTGGTATACAAAGCCTGATTCACCTTCAGCACATGAAACGGTGACCACTTCACCTTCGCGAAGTACATCTGTTGCGTTTACTGAACCTACAATCGCAGGAATACCTAATTCACGAGCAATAATCGCAGCGTGGCAAGTACGGCCGCCACGGTTGGTCACTAGCGCGCTAGCGCGTTTCATGACTGGCTCCCAGTTAGGATCTGTCATGTCAGCAACTAACACGTCGCCTGGTTGTACTAAGTGCATTTCAGCTGGATCAAGTACGATACGCACTGGACCCACGCCAATTTTTTGAGTAACGGCGCGACCAACCACCATTGGTTTTGATGAGTGTTTTTCTAAAACGAATGATTCAGTCACATTGTTATTAGCTTCTTGTGACTTTACGGTTTCAGGACGTGCTTGCAAGATGTAAAGTTTGTTATCTACTCCATTTTTGCCCCATTCAATATCCATTGGGCAGCCATAGTGCTTTTCAATAATCATCGCGTAATTTGCGAGTTCAAGAATATCTTCATTTGATAGCGAGTAGCGATCGCTGTCTGCTGGGGCAACATCAACTGTGTGTGTGCTCTTGCCAGCTTGTGTGGCATCGCTGAAAATCATTTTGATGAGCTTTGAGCCCATCGTGCGACGTACAATCGCTGGTTTGCCTTGGGCTAGTAATGGTTTGTGTACATAGAATTCATCAGGGTTTACGGCACCTTGCACCACAGTTTCACCTAGGCCGTATGATGAAGTAATAAATACAACATCTTGGAAGCCTGATTCTGTATCGATAGTAAACATAACGCCTGCACAGCCGATGTCGCTTCTTACCATTTGTTGTACGCCAGCTGATAGTGCAACGTCAGCATGAACAAAACCTTTGTGTACGCGGTATGAAATTGCACGGTCGTTGTATAAAGAAGCAAAAACTTCTTTAATCGCGTGGAGAATATTGTCTAAGCCTTGAATGTTTAGGAAAGATTCTTGTTGTCCAGCAAAAGAAGCGTCAGGTAAGTCTTCTGCAGTGGCGGAAGAGCGAACAGCAAAGGTTGCGCCTTGGCCTGATTTTGCTGTCAATGTTGCATAATTCTCAGCAATCGCTTTTTCTAGCGCTGCTGGGAAAGGTGCTGCCATAATCCATTCGCGGATTTGCTTGCCGCAATTAGCTAACGCAATCGTGTCGTCCACATTGAGTGATTCCAGTGCTGAAACAATTTTTGCATCTAGACCATTTTGAGCCAAAAATTCGCGGTATGCATCGGCAGTTGTCGCAAAACCTGTTGGTACGCGAACACCTTTTGCTGAGAGTTGTGAAATCATCTCGCCTAATGATGCATTTTTGCCACCGACTGAAGGCACATCTACGTTACGTAGATTTTCAAATGGAATAACGTGGGCTGACATAAAGAATCTCCATCTATTTACGTGATAAACTTACTTTAAATCACGTAAATTTTTTTGTTTTCAGAGTGTTACGCACATTGTGATTTTAATTGCTGGCAATCACATTGGTGCGTGTATTGTAAAACCGATATTTTGCCCTATTAGGCATGTTCCTGTCACGTTATCAGCGCGATTGTTTTTAAAAAAATGATTATTTTTATAGAAATTTAACTAACTGATAATTTTTCGGTCAGAATGGGCGGGTACAACGAAAAATAGATTTCGTTGTTGATCTCTTAAATGCAATAAGGTGTTATTCAATGGATATTAAAAATAAAGATCACTCTATGCTTAAAGCATTGGAGGAAGTTGTTGCTAAATCATGCTTTTGCAAGTTGAGAGAGTCTTGTCTTGATAGAAGCAGCTGCGATTGTTATCAAAATCGTAATATCTATAAAGAATTTATGGCTCAGCAGAAAAGTTAATTTATTTGAGTTTTATGGGTAATAACGTGAAGCTACCTATATCGTGAGTGACTAGCATTTCGTTGTCTTGGATGGTGCAGCTAATATTCATATTCCTTGTTGCTGCGTTTGCTAGCTCTGCTGTATCAGGTAAATTAATCACCATTAAATTGTCGAGCTTAAGTAGCGCTTTACTGTTTTGATCCCACCATATATCGGCGCTACGCCCCCCATACATTAAAAGTGCGACTTGGTTTGAACGTCCGCTGGATTTACGTAAAACGCGTTCATCTGGTAAGCCAACTTCTATCCAAAGCTCGATGGCGCCTGTTAAATCTTTTTGCCACAAATCAGGCTCTTCATCGTCGCTTAAACCTTTGCCGAATGTAAGTGAGTCACTTGCAAATAGTGCAAAAGCAATCAGCCTCACCATCAGTCGTTCATCTGTCTCGGAAGGGTGCTTAGCAAGTGTTAAACTATGGGCAGCATAATAATTGCTATCCATGTTCGAGATTTGTAGGTCAGCTTTGTAGATGGTTGATTTTAGTGCCATGGCGACTTTTTCTCAGTGCTCTCTTTAGTCTTCTTTGCGGCTTTTGCTTGTCCCATTTTTGGGCCTGAGCCACTTCTGCGATTGGGCTGGCCTTTGCCTTTGACTTTGGGGGCCTTTATTTTGGGTGGTTTGATCTCAGCGTTTGGATCAATGGTGATTAATATGCGCTTGCCTTCACATTCGATGATTTGACCTGCTTTGATTTTTGCTGTTTTACGTAACTCTAGTTCGCCGTCTACCTTAACCAAACCTTCAGCGACCATTGCTTTGCCGCGTCCACCGCTGTCGGCCAAATCTACTAACTTTAGCAAATTGCACAGTTCTATATATTCGGTATTTATTACAAATTCAATTGGTTGCATTATTTATCTTCATGTAATTTATTAGGTTTATGGAGTGGCTTTTTAATGACTTTTCCAATATGTGTTTCGCCACGTTTTTTTGCGAGTTCAATTTGTTTTTGACGCTCAATGACGCTGAGCAGTTTTTCTTTAGATAATTTATCGAAGCAGTGAGGACAGGATACGCCGGCAATATATTGTTCGTTTTTCATGTCTTCAGGTGAAACAGGGTGACGGCATGCGTGGCATTGGTCATATTCGCCAATTTCTAATCCGTGCTTAATAGAAACACGATTATCAAATACGAAACATTCGCCTTCCCATAGGCTTTCTTCCTGTGGAATTTCCTCAAGGTACTTCAGAATCCCGCCTTGCAGGTGATAAACCTCTTCGAAACCTTGCTCCATCATGTATGAGCTTGCTTTTTCACAGCGAATACCACCCGTGCAAAACATCGCTACTTTTTTATTTTTCTTAGGATCTAAATGTGAAGACACATATTCAGGAAACTCTCTGAACGTTGTGGTGTGTGGATCAATTGCACCTTTGAAAGTGCCTATCCCAAATTCATAGTCATTGCGTGTATCAATTACGATGGTATCTGGATCGGAGATAATTGCATTCCAATCTTGCGGTTTGACATAGGTACCAACTTTATAATTGGGATCAACGCCTGGAACACCTAGCGTGACAATTTCTTTTTTGAGTCTGACTTTCATGCGATAAAAGGGCATTTCATCGGCATGAGACTCTTTGTGATCCAGATCGGCTAGTCTAGGATCTTGTTTAAGATGTTTGATGAGCGCATCTATTGCTTCGCGACTTCCTGCAACAGTTCCATTAATACCTTCTTCTGCTAAGAGAAGAGTGCCTTTGATGTTTAGTGAGAGACATACTTCCAATAAAACGGGTTGGATTTCTTTGTAATCTGTAAGTTTTGCGAACTTGTAGAGCGCAGCAACAATAAAGTTAGGCACAATCATCTTTCTTAAATCTATGCATAAATGAGGCTTGCATGATAAGCCAAGTGGCACTTATTTTCTACGCAAATCAATATGGTTTGCAATGAGTGCGTGGGTTCGATTTCTAAAGTGTGAGCCATCAATATCCTTAACCCACATGTGTAATAAGCCGCTGAAAAATAAATGAGTATCCAGGGCTAGTTGTGCTGGGTCTTTTGATGCGCGGAGTTGACCCTTGTTTTTTGCTCTTTGGTAAAGTTGCTCAAGTTTTTGAATAATGCCATCGCAATTGTTGAGAATTTGTCTTAGAACTTCTGAGAATTCTTCGACGTATTCGCACTTAATCATCATGATTTCATAAGTTTCACGCGTGGCAGAGGACTCATTTAATGCTTGAATTGTCCCGTTGAGGAAATTTTCAATATGAGCAAGGGGATCTTCATTGTTTTCTAATTGTAGATTGTCATCCATGCGATCAATAAGTGGCAGGAAAACCTGCTCACGCATTACGCTGAAAAGTTCGGTTTTGTTTGAGAAGTGCCAGTACACAGCCCCGCGTGTTACTCCTGCAGCAGTAGCAATTTGTTCCATACTTGTTCTGCTAACACCGCGTTCCAAAAATACCTGACGTGCGGCATCAATGATCCGCTGTCTAGTAAGTTCGGCGTTTTCTTTGGTTTGGCGAACCATATTGGTTAATCCTTTGTAATTCTGAGGTTTTTCTTAAATTAAATTCATTTACATACAGAATTGTTTGTATATAATATACATTCATATTTGTATGTAAGCAAGATTCTTCGCATGCATTCCCTTAAAAGACATGAGGTTAGTAATGACAGCTCCACTTAATTGCCATTTCAATTCCAAGAAAGTTTTAGATTCTGCTCTTAAAGCAAGATCGTCAAAGTCGAAGGTTGGTATTTTGATTGTTTTTATCTTTGGCTTGGCGTTAACTGGCTGTGGAAAAAAAGATCAGGGTTCAATGCCCCAATCTGGAATGGTGATGCCTGTTGGGGTCGTGACTGTTCAATCAACTTCTGTACCTATTAGTGCTGAGGCTGTTGCTCAGACAGAGGGAGCAAAGGAGGTGGAAATTCGTCCACGTGTTGGCGGTATATTGCTTAAGCGAAACTATTCAGAGGGTGCCCCTGTAAAAGAGGGGCAATCAATGTTTTTGATTGATCCTGTGCCATATCAGATTGCGCTTCAACAAGCACGTGCGTCACTTGCTGCTCAGCAAGCGCGATTTGAACAAACTACGCGTGAAGAAAAACGACTTCAAGTCTTGCTGGCAAGCCAGTCTATCAGTCAGCGTGAGTATGATAATGCGGCGACAGACAAATCAACTGCACAGGCCAACTTACTTCAGGCACAGGCCAGCGTGCGTGAGGCTGAACTTAATCTCTCCTATACAAATGTAACATCACCATTAAGTGGTATATCTGGCCGTTTTCAATTTTCAGAGGGTGCATTGGTTTCTGCTAACACTAGCATGTTGACGACCGTGGTCCAAACCTCACCAATCTGGGTAAGGTTTAGTTTTTCAGATAGTGAAATTGCATTGTTAGGTGGGCGTTTGTCGGAAACAACTGTTAAATCAGTGACACTAACTTTACCTGACGGCACTCAGTACGCTGAAAAAGGAAAGTTGAATTTCACTGCGAGCCAAATTGATCCTAAATTAGGTACGCAACAATTGCGTGCAAGTTTTGAAAACAAAGAACACCGTTTATTACCAGGTCAGTTTGTTCGTGCGCGCATATCAACAGGCTTTCGTACTGGAGTATTTCTAGTGCCACAAACAGCAGTGTTGACTGGTGATCAAGGTAAGTTTGTATTCGTTGCTGAAAAAAGCAAAGAGGGGAAAGCTGTTGCTGCAGTACGTCCGATTAAAGAGGGCGGATGGCAAGATAACAATTGGATTATTTTGAGCGGTTTAAACGAAGGTGACCAAGTAATTGCTGATAATTTAATTAAAGTGCGCCCAGGTGCGCCAGTTAATCCTCATCCTTTTGGCGCCGAAGCGCCAGCACCTAGCGCCGCACCTACTAAATAATCTAAGGATATCGTAATGACCAGGTTTTTTATTACACGGCCGATTTTTGCTTCGGTACTGTCTATCATTATCGTGTTGTCTGGATTAGCTGCCGCATTCAAGTTGCCGATTGCACAGTACCCACAAATTGCACCACCAACAGTGACTATTACGGCCGTTTATCCTGGAGCAAGTGCTGATACGCTTTCAAAGACTGTAGCTGCACCAATTGAAGAGCAATTGAGTGGTGTTGATAACCTGCTTTATTTTAGCTATAGTGCTGATTCTAGTGGCACTTTGGTTATTACAGCTACTTTTGAAGTGGGGACTAATGTTGATCAAGCCACGTTTAATGTAAGTAATCGAGTCAATATTGCTACGCCTCGTTTGCCTGATGAGGTTCGTCGTAACGGGCTAATTGTTCAGAAGAAATCAAACGATATTTTATTAGTCGTGATGTTGACTTCTAAAGATAAGAATCATGATCGCTTATTTTTAAGTAATTACGCCACGCTTAATGTGATGGATGAGATGAAGCGTGTTAAAGGTGTCGGCGATGCTGTTATCTTTGGCGGTCAAGATTACTCTATGCGTGTTTGGTTACGTCCGGATCGTATGGCGCAGCTTGGTGTTACTACCAGCGATATATCATCCGCAATCGGAGCTCAGAATAATCAATATGCTGCCGGCAAGATAGGGGCTGAGCCAGCGCCATCTTCACAGCAGCTTGTTTATACAGTCACAGCAAAAGGTCGATTAATAGATCCTGCGCAGTTTGCCAATATCATTATTAAAGCTGACGGTCCGAATGGGGTTTTGTATCTTAAGGATGTGGCTCGCATTGAACTGGGTGCACAAAATTACAATGTGGCTTCAACCCTTGATGGAACACCTGGTGTTGCAATACCTATTTTCTTGCAAACTGGTGCGAATGCTTTAGATACGGCTAAAAACATCAAGCTAAAAATGAACGAGCTCAAAGAAACTTTTCCTAAAGGGATGGAGTTCACGATTCCATACGACACGAGTGATTTTGTTAAAGCAACGATCAACGAAGTATTCCATACGTTTGGTGAAGCCTTGCTACTTGTTGTGCTTGTGGTTTTCTTGTTTCTGCAAAGCTGGCGTGCGACTTTAATTCCTATTATTGCGGTACCTATCTCATTGATTGGTACTTTTGCGGGTCTTTACTTGTTTGGCTTCTCAATTAATTTATTGACTTTATTTGCCATGATTTTAGCAATTGGTATCGTGGTAGATGATGCCATTGTGGTGTTGGAGAATACTGAGCGATTGATGTCAGAAGAAGGTTTGGCCCCTTTGCCTGCTGCCATCAAATCGATTCGCCAGGTATCTGCCGCGGTGGTTGCAATTGTATTAGTGCTTTGTGCAGTATTTGTTCCAGTAGCTTTCCAAGGAGGTATTGCAGGTGAGCTATATCGTCAATTTGCGGTGACTGTAGCAATTGCTGTGGTGATTTCTGGTGTAGTGGCTTTAACCTTAACGCCTGCACTTTGCGCCATTATTTTGAAGAAAACAAATGAGAAAAATGCATTTTTTACTAAATTTAATCAGTTGTTTAGCCGTTTAACAAACTTTTATACGAATACAGTTGGCATAACACTTAAGCATAAAGTGATTGGTGGTTCTGTATTTGTTCTAGTGGTGATGCTTGTTTTAGTTCTGTTTAGAACTGTACCAGGTAGTTTTGTGCCTGCAGAAGATCAGGGTTATGTTGTTACCGTCGTGATTATGCCTGATGGTGCAACTTTGGGGCGTACTACTAAAACAACAGAAAATATTCGATCAGCGATTGCGCATGACCCAGCCGTGGCGCATGAGTTTGCCGTAAACGGATTTGAATTGTTAACCGGCGCAAATAAGACAAATGCAGGCACGATGTTTGTGCGATTAAAGGACTGGAAAGAGCGCGAAACATCTGCCACGGATATTGTTGGCAAGCTCTTTGGTATTGGCATGGGACAATCTGATGGTATGGCGATTGCAGTGAATCCGCCGGCAATACGTGGTTTGGGTTCAGCTGGTGGTTTTGAGGTTTATGTACAAAGTCAGCGTGACACAGATCCTATTAAATTAGCCGCTGTGATGAATAGTTTTATTGATGCAATGCGCGCTGAACCAACCTTAACTGGCTTGAACTCTTTCTTTAGGCCAACTGTTCCTCAGTTAATGATAGAGGTGGATGAGGCAAAGGCAATCTCTCAAGGGGTTCGCATCGCAGATATTTATGCAACTTTACAAAGTACGATGGGCGCTTTTTACGTCAATGACTTTAACCGTAATGGCCGTACTTACAGAGTTCAGTTGCAAGCTGAATCTGAATTTAGAATGCAGCCAGACGATTTGGGTAAGGTTTATGTCCGTAGTCAGCCTACATTAGCCAATCCAAGCGGCAACATGATTCCACTCTCAGCCTTAAGTAAGGTAAGCAACATCGTTGGTGCCGAGCAACTAGAGCGCTATAACGGTTTATTGTCAGCAAAGGTTTTTGGAAGTGGTGCGCCGGGAGTTAGTTCGGGCGATGCAATTAAAACTGTAGAGCGAATTGCAAAAGATAATCTACCTGATGGCTATAAAATTGCATGGACTGCTCAGGCTTTTCAAGAGAATAGAACAGGCTCTGCTGCGATGTATGCTTTTGGTTTTGCAATTATTATGGTGTTTTTAATATTAGCAGCTCAGTTTGAAACATGGGCCTTGCCACTTGCAGTGATTATGGCTGTGCCATTTGCGCTTGCCGGTGCTTTGTTGGCTGTTTTGTTACGTGGAATGCCTAATGACATTTATTTCCAAATTGGTTTAATTACCTTAATTGGATTGGCGGCTAAGAATGCGATTTTGATTGTAGAGTTTGCCGAACAAAAAATGGAAGAGGGTATGCCAGTGGCTCAAGCTGCTTTAGAAGCGGCTAGATTGCGTTTTAGGCCAATTGTGATGACGTCCATGGCTTTTGTTTTGGGTATTGTTCCTTTAGTCTTTGCAACAGGTGCTGGCGCAGCTGCTAGGCGGTCAATGGGCACAGGGGTGTTTGGCGGAATGATTTTAGCAACATTTATTGCGACTATTTTCATTCCTTTATTTTTTACTTGGCTTTCAGGCAAGCATGTTCGACAGCACGGACATCTTGAAGTAATGCCTGAAGATGATGCTAAATGATTCAGATAACTAGTGGAAGCATGGATATGAAAAGCGCTTTGATGATTGGTGTGATGATGTCTTTGGGTGCTTGTTCGTTGGTGGGTTTGGATTATGTTAGACCTCAGCAGCCCCTGCCAGAGACTTTTCAGCAAAATGACGCCGCACTTTCTAACGTAGGTGTCATATCTGATTGGTGGAAACTTTATCAAGACCCAGTGCTAGATGATTTGATTACCCAAGCCAGCTCAAATAATACGGATATTAAAATTGCAGTAGCTCGCATTGAGGAAGCAGATGCTTATCTTCGTGAGGTGGGTGCTGCATTATTGCCAGAAATTAATCTTCAGTCGAATTTGACCAGAACTAAAGTGACAGAACTTGGTGCTTTTCCTCTATTTAACGGCCTTCCTGCTTATCGTACTAATAACAACATTAGTCTCGGTACTGTTTTCGAACTTGATTTTTGGGGGAAATTAAGGCGTGCAAAAGAGTCTGCGAGAGCCCAAGCACTAGGGTCGCGATTTGCAAAAGACACAGTTGATTTATCACTCAAAGGTTTAGTAGCTAATAATTATTTATTGTTACGAAGTCTTGAATCTCAGATTCACTTTACTAAAGAAAATTTAGGGATCAGAGATAAAAGTTTAGCTCTTGTTAAGAGAAGATTGGAAGGCGGAATTGCATCTGGATTAGATGTATCTCAGGCGGAAGTTGCTTGTGCCAATATGAAGGCGCAGCTCTCGGATTTAGAAAGACAGCGAGATATTGTCCTGCAACAGTTATCTGTATTAACTGGATCGATGCGCTTAAAGCTTGATCCGTCTGATTTAAATGCGATGCCGTCTGTTCCTGTCCCGCCTGCAGGCTTGCCATCTGAATTATTGGAAGCCCGCCCAGATATTAGATTGGCAGAACAAAACTTAATTGCTGCAAACGCAAAAATAGGTGTCGCAAAGGCGGCGCTTTATCCATCAATTTCATTAACTGCTGTTTATGGTGGTGAAAGTCAGGATTTGAGTGATTTGTTTAAATCGGGCGCAAGGATTTGGACGGGTGGAGTGGGTTTATATTTGCCAGTATTTAATTCTGGACGATTGAATGCAAAAGTTGATCAAGTCAGTGCTCAGCAAAAACAAGCCTTAGCGTCTTATGAGCGTGCAGTGCAGCAAGCTTTTCAAGAAGTTAACGATGCACTTGTGAATTTGCGCCAGTATTCTGAGTCAGAGTCTGCTTTGCTCGAAAGTAAACAATCATCACTTAAGGCATTGGATGTTGCTAATCATCGTTATCAGTCTGGTTATGCTTCGTATTTGGATGTGCTAGATGCTCAAAGGGTTTATAACGAATCTGCTTTGGCGCATATCAGAAGTAAGCAAGCCAGATTGAATGCAAGCGTCAATTTGTTCAAAGCCTTAGGCGGTGGTTGGAAACAAGCGGTTTTAAATTAAGACTTATTTTACGATTTTTTAAGCACTTGAATTAATTTAAGAATTAAAACAATTCCAGAAAAAATCAGTGTAATTGCATTGGCAAATATGATTGGCGAGCTGTGAATAAAAAAGCCATAAATAAACCAAAGTGCAACACCAGTTGTAAAAAGACTATACATGGGCAAAGAAATGCCGCTTAAATCTCGAGTTTTCCAAGACTGGAACGCTTGAGGCACAAAAGCAAGTGTGGTTAAAAAAGCAGCGAAATAGCCGATAAAGTTGCTGAGTTCGATAGTCATTGATAATCGTTTAATTAAATGTTGAAGCATTAAAACATGCCTAGACTTTTTTGGTCAAACGTCTTGTCTTAAGCTTCATGCCGTCATCCACTGCGTGATAAAATGCATCTATTCTAAATAGTGATTACTTAATAGGTTGATATGACAGTCCGCACCCGTTTTGCCCCAAGTCCAACAGGATTCCTTCATATTGGTGGAGCCCGAACTGCTTTGTTTTCATGGGCCTATGCGCGCAAACATCGAGGTGAGTTTATTCTCCGTATTGAAGATACTGACGTCGCACGTTCAACACCAGAGGCGGTTCAAGCTATTTTGGATGGAATGAATTGGCTGGGTTTGTCTTGGGATGAAGGTCCTTTCTATCAAATGCAACGTATGGATAGGTACAAAGAAATTATCCAAAAGATGCTGGCAGATGGAAGTGCTTACCTTTGTTATTCAACTAAAGAAGAATTAGATGCCTTGCGTGAGGCACAAATGAAAGCAGGAGATAAGCCACGTTATGACGGTCGCTGGCGTCCTGAAGAGGGTAAAGAATTGCCAACGATTCCAGCAGAAGTTCAGCCTGTTGTTCGATTTAAAAATCCAAAAACAGGCTTGGTTGAGTGGGTGGATATGGTTAAAGGCCATATTGCTATTTCAAATGAAGAGTTGGACGATTTGATTATCGCGCGTGGCGATGGCACGCCTACCTATAATTTCTGCGTAGTCGTTGATGACTGGGAAATGGGGATTACTCAAGTAATTCGAGGTGATGACCATGTGAACAATACACCTCGTCAGATTAATATGCTGAAAGCATTAGGAGCAACCATTCCTCAATATGCCCATTTATCTATGATTTTGGGCGATGATGGCCAGAAGCTGTCTAAGCGTCATGGTGCTGTCAGCGTTATGCAATATGATGAAGATGGGTATTTGCCTGAAGCTGTACTAAATTATTTGGCACGCTTAGGTTGGTCTCATGGTGATGACGAGATTTTCAATATGGAGCAATTTTGTGAGTGGTTTGATTTAGACCACATCACACCATCTGCAGCGCAATTTAATACTGAAAAACTAAATTGGTTAAATTCACATTATATTAAACAGGCCGATTTAGCTTATTTGAGTAAAGATATTACCAAGCGTCTTTCATTAAAAGGCATCGATATTGAGAATGGTCCGAATTTAGAATCTGTGATTGCGCTTTATCGTGAGCGTTCTAATACTCTGAATGAGCTGGCAGCTGGAATTGAGTATTTTTATAAAACACCTCTAACAGACGCTGTTGCAGCAGAAAAACATTTAACTGCCGATGTAATGCCTCTGATGAAAGCTATGATGTTACAGCTGCAATCAGCTGAATGGACAGTTGAGTCTATTCATCAAATCATCGAGCAAACAGTAGTCAGTAATGGCTTGAAGTTTCCTAAAGTGGCAATGCCTTTGCGTGTCATGCTTACAGGAAATGCTCAATCTCCAAGTATTGATGCTGTGATGCATTTGCTTGGTCAGCAGGAGACCTTAAAGCGTATGGCAACATTCTTTTAAGCTAAAAATTTAAAAATAATTAGAACAAAAGTGCTTGAGATGCCGTCATAATGATGGTGTAACATCGTAAAAAAATAACATAACCAAAAGGTGAAAACATGAACCCTAAAGGGCAGCTTCTACAAGACCCATTCCTTAACGCTTTGCGCAAGGAGCATGTGCCAGTATCTATTTACCTTGTTAACGGTATTAAGTTGCAAGGTCAGGTCGATTCATTTGATCAGTACGTTATTCTCCTTAAAAATACAGTCACACAGATGGTTTATAAACACGCCATTTCAACGATTGTTCCTGCTCGCGCAGTGACATTGCCTGACCATACAGACGAATAGTCCATTGATATCAAATGTTCGATAGGCCTGCTGGTAGTGACGATGCAGTTGTCGTTAGTCTTGATTTTGGCGATTCTGGATATGAAGAGGGTCTGGAAGAGCTTAAGCAATTAGCGATAAGTGCTGGTATGAATATACGTGGCGTTATTGAAGGCCGTCGCGAAAAACCAGATGCTAAATATTTTGTGGGTTCTGGTAAGGCAGAAGAGCTTAAAGCGACTGTCAAAGCGACCGAGTCTAAAGTTGCTTTATTTAATCATGACTTAAGTCCATCACAGCAACGTAATTTAGAGCGATTGCTTGAGTGTCGTGTGGCAGATCGTACCGGTCTGATTCTTGATATTTTTGCTCAGCGCGCCAAAACCCATGAAGGTAAGTTACAAGTTGAGCTAGCTCAACTCGAACATCTTTCCACTCGCTTAGTTCGCGGCTGGACACACTTGGAACGTCAAAAAGGTGGGATTGGAGTTCGTGGTGGTCCTGGCGAGACTCAGCTTGAGCTTGATAGACGTATGCTCCGTATTCGCGTTAAGCAGTTACGTGAGAAATTAGAAAAGCTGAAGCAGCAACGTGGAATGCAGCGCCGCTCACGTAAACGCTCACAAGTCATGTCGGTGTCTTTAGTGGGCTATACCAATGCAGGAAAATCAACCCTTTTTAATCGTTTGACACAATCCAAAGTGTATGCCGCAGATCAATTGTTTGCGACATTAGATACTACTTCACGCAAGCTCTATATTCCTGACTCTGGCGCCATGGTGATATCCGATACTGTTGGATTTATTAAGCATTTGCCTCATGCCCTAGTTGAAGCCTTTGGTGCAACGCTTGAGGAATCAGTACAAGCTGATTTGCTTCTTCATATCGTTGATGCAGCAAGTACTAATCGAGATGAGCAAATTGAGCAGGTTAATAAAGTGCTGGCTGAGATTGGCGCAAATGAAGTCCCTCAAATTTTAGTATTCAATCAAATTGACCGAATTGGGATGGACGCAGGGTTAGAGCGTGATGAATATGGTAGAATTTGCAAAGTAAGAATTTCAGCGAAAACAGGCGAGGGTGTTGAATACTTGGTTCAAGCCTTGCAGGAGCAGCAACGTCGCTTATATGAGTATTTAACCTCAGAAGCTGCTTATATTTAATTGTTGTTATCAATCGGAGTAATGCATGGCAAATGATCCTGGCCGTAATAACGATGGGCCTCCAGATCTTGACGAAGTGTTGCGTCAGCTCAGTCGTAAAATCAATTCTTTTTTTGGCGTAAAGGCTGCTGGTCAATCTTCACCCAATAATAATGAGCCTAGCGTCCCAGTTCTCCCCATTTTTGGTTTGATTTTATTGGTATGGTTTGCGACAGGTTTTTATATTGTCGATCAGGGATCTCGCGGTGTCGTATTGCGTTTTGGGCAGCATGTGGAAACAACAATGCCAGGTCCAAGATGGCATATGCCTTTTCCTATAGAGTCAGTGAATGTGATGAATATGGAGCAGGTCCGTACGGTTGAGGTCGGTTATCGATCTGCTGAAGGAGGCTCAGGTCGCAGCAAAGAGTTGAGAGAGTCTTTGATGCTGACAGACGATGAAAACATTATCGATTTACAGTTTGCTGTTCAATACAACCTCAATAATGTCGAAGATGCATTATTCAATAATCGCAGTGCAGAACAATCTGTGCGAGGTATTGCTGAAACTGCTATTCGTGAGGTTGTTGGTAAAAGTAAATTGGATTTTGCTTTGTATGAAGGCCGTGACGAAGTTGCTATTAGAACTAAGACCTTGATGCAAGAAGTCTTAGATCGTTACAAGACTGGCATTCATGTGGTGAGCGTCACCATGCAAAATGCTCAACCTCCAGAACAAGTGCAGGCTGCATTTGAAGATGCAGTAAGGGCGAAGCAAGATTTGGAACGTCAAAAAAATGAGGGTCAAGCTTACGCGAATGATGTAATTCCTAAAGCTCGCGGTACAGCCTCTAGATTATTACAAGAAGCTTCTGGATATAAGTTGCGTGTTGAAAATGAAGCCCAAGGTAATGCTAGTAGATTTAATCAAATTTTGACCCAGTATCAACGTGCACCTGAGGTTACTCGTCAACGATTGTATTTGGATGCGCAAGAACAAATCATGTCTAGTGTAAGCAAGGTGATTGTTGATCAGAAGGGAAGTAATAGCTTGCTTTACCTACCTTTAGATAAACTTCTGGCTGAAACAGCTGCTAAAAATGTTCAATCTTCAGTTGATACGCCTCAAGCAAATCCTACTGCTCCGACTGTCAACGTAACAGCAGAAACGCAACGTCCGCGTGATAATTCACGTAGTCGTGATAGAAGATAATCGAGAGTGAAATGAAAAATATTGGATTAATTATTATTACGTTCTTGCTTGTTGTTTTGCTGGCAAGCTCTGCAACCTTTACTGTTGATCAACGCGAATATGCATTGGTGAAGAGGTTGGGTGAAGTTGTCGCCATTAAGAAATCGCCAGGACTGTACGTAAAAATGCCCTTTGTTGATAATGTGGTTTATTTTGATAAGCGTATTTTGACATTGGACTGGGAAGAGCCGGATCGTTTCATTACCAGTGAGAAAAAGAACGTTTTGGTTGATTCGTTTGTAAAGTGGCGCATTATTGATCCGCAAAAGTACTATGTTTCGGTTAAGGGAGATGAAGTGCAGGCAGAGCGTCGATTATCCCAAACAGTAAATGACGGTTTGCGTGCGGAATTTGGTAAGCGAACAATTCATGATGTTGTTTCTGGTGAGAGAAGCCAAATTATGGAAATTTTACGTCAGCGCGCTGACCGTGACTCTCGTCAAATTGGTATCCAAGTGTTGGATGTGCGTTTAAAGCGTGTTGATTTGCCTGAGAATGTGAGTAATTCAGTTTATGACCGGATGGAAGCGGAACGTAAGGGCGTTGCTAATCAATTGCGCTCAGAAGGTTCTGCAGCTGCAGAAAAAATTCGAGCAGATGCCGATAGGCAACGAGAAGTGATTGTTGCTGAAGCTTTTAAAGAAGCTCAGCAAATAAAAGGTCAAGGTGATGCAAAAGCATCTGAAATATACGCCGCTGCATATGGTAAAAACCCTGAATTTTATGCTTTTTATCGCAGTCTAGAAGCTTATCGTAATAGCTTTAAGAATAAGAGCGATGTGATGGTATTGGAGCCTGGCTCTGATTTTTTGAAATATATGCGTAGTTCTGGCGCAAAGCGTTAATACAACGCACATAATGAGTGGAAATTTGTATGCGTAATTGGCTACTTCCTGAATATATTGAAGATGTACTTCCTGCCGAAGCCGGTCAAATTGAGCACTTGCGCAGATCTTTACTTGATTTGTTTGAAGTGCATGGATATCAATTTGTGATTCCTCCAATGATGGAGTATCTCGAATCTTTGATTACAGGTGTTGGCCATGATTTGGATTTGGCTACATTTAAAGTGGTGGATCAACTCACTGGCCGCCTAATGGGCGTTCGTGCTGATATCACTCCTCAAGCGGCACGTATCGATGCCCACATGCTTAATAATCAAGGTGTTACAAGATTGTGCTATGCCGGAAGTGTGTTAAGGACTAATCCTGATGGCCTGGCACAAACGCGTCAGCCAATGCAGCTTGGTGCTGAATTATTCGGACATGCTGGTGTAGAAAGTGACATTGAAATACAAAGATTGATG
>JBEIDM010000004.1:0-28263 GCA_040383445.1 Candidatus Methylopumilus sp.
GACTAGTGTAGGGTGTAAAATATTAATGTGAGAAGCCCCTCTCGAGTTTAATTTATTGTGTATTTAGCCATCACCAACTTTTTAAGCTCATCCACAACAAATTTGTTATGCACAACCTCGTGTCGCACATAGATTGGCGCGCCAAACTTTTCTAAAGCCTGTTCCACAATAATAATTGCACGATCGACCCCGGCACAAAAGCCTCGTGGATTCGCAAGTAAGATATCCATATATAAGCCTTGGTGATTAAAGGGCTGAGTCAGAGTCTAGCGGCATCTCAACACGAAGTACGCTATGTTCGACAATTTCAACTGTCGGCAGCTTTAACTTCATATCATGGGCTTTGCAATAATCAAGAATCGCTGAATACGTTTTACCGTACGCGAATAGAGGATGCGCTTTAACACTAGCAACCAACACTTTTTGCTTTGGTAATTGAGCAACTTGAAGTGGCGGAAGCACTTGAGCACGCGGATCAATGATAAAACCAGTGCGCGCCATCAATTCCTTGTAAGAGGTATTGCGTGGATCGCTCATAACTAGAGTAATTGCTGCACCTGACTCAAGACCTTGCTTCTTAAGCTCAAACTGCACCTCACCTTGTTTACTGCTCAATTTAGAGTAGGGCCCTTGTGCCTCTAAGTATGCATAGGTGTAATCTGTAGACTGCTCCACGCCTAAGTTAGCGCTAGAGAATAATCCCCACCACCACATCACTGCCAAAACTGGCACAACAAAAAAGATAATGAAATAAGGTAATTGTTTTTTCAATTGTCGACTTTCTACTGATTAAATGACTAACAAAAGGCTATTCACAAAAGATACCACAAGCTTTGCATGCTTGCACTTATTCAGTCGAGGCTTATATTGCTATAATGTCATTTTACTTAAATCAGGCATTCTTAAAAAATGCCCTCATTTTTATGACAACGAATAAAAATACAGCCACTTTGCTAGTAACTTGCCCCGATAAAAAAGGGATTGTTGCCGCTATTGCTGATTTTTTGCTTCAACATGATGCAAATATCCTTCATGCTGATCAACATCAAGATTCAGAAAACAATCTATTCCTGATGCGCGTTGAATGGGACCTCACTGGCTCAAAAATCAACGCTGAGAATTTTTCTAAGCACTTCGCGCCGATTGCGACGCGTTTCAAAATGGAATACCAACTTAAGCTTGCTCAGAAACGTCAACGCTTGGCGATTATGGTTTCGCAATATGATCATTGCTTAGCAGATTTATTACATCGTCACCAAAGTGGCGAGCTGGCTTGCGATATCGCCATGATTATCAGCAACCACTTAGACACAGCACGCTTAGCTGAATTTTATGGCATTCCCTTCCATCACATTGTTGTCACTAAAGAAAATAAGGCTGAAGCTGAAGCAAAACAATTTGCTCTGTTTGATGCGCATGAAGTTGATTTAATTGTGCTGGCGCGTTACATGCAAATACTGTCGCCGGAATTTGTAAAACGCTACCCACAACGTATTATCAATATTCACCGCTCGTTCTTGCCAGCTTTCATTGGCGCAAGACCTTATCACCGCGCTTTTGAACGTGGCGTTAAATTAATTGGTGCAACAAGTCATTATGTCACTGAAGTGTTAGATGAAGGCCCGATTATTGAACAAGATATTGATCGGATTTCACACCGCGATCAGGTTGAAGATTTAATTCAAAAAGGCCGTGATTTAGAACGTATCGTTTTATCACGCGCAGTCCGTTGGCATGTTGAAAATCGTATTCTGTTATACGCAAACAAAACAGTCATCTTTGATTAAGTTCTAATAATAAAAAAGCCGCTTAATTAAGCGGCTTTTTTATTATGCTTTGAATCCTATTTCGGAAGAACACTTTCTAAAGCGAATAAGTCGACAACTTTTTCACGCTGGCGAATTTCAAAGTATTGGTCACCATCAACCATCACTTCAGCAGCACGTGGACGTGTGTTGTAATTAGAACTCATGCTCATGCCATAAGCACCCGCAGACAGTATCGCTAGCAAATCATCTTGCTGTAAAGATAATGGGCGGTCATGTCCTAAAAAATCACCGCTTTCACAAACAGGGCCAACAACTTCATAAACGTGAGAAGCATTCTGTGATGGTTTTACAGCAACAATATCGTGATAAGCATCGTATAAAGCTGGACGCATTAAGTCATTCATCGCAGCATCAACAATCGCAAAGTTTTTAGCTTCTGTATGTTTGAGATATTCAACCTTAGTTAGCAAAGCACCGGCATTTCCTACCAAAGCACGGCCAGGCTCGAACACGAGTTTTGCTTTGCGACCAGCCATTTTTTGGCGCATGGCTTTTGCATACTCAGCAAAATCAGGTGGTGTTTCATCTGAATAGCAAATTCCGATACCGCCGCCAGCATCAATATGCTGAATAGGAATGCCTGCAGCTTCCAATTGATCGACTAAAACAAGTACACGATCCAAAGCATCCAAAAAAGGTGAAAGTTCTGTTAGCTGTGATCCAATATGACAATCCACACCATGAATTTCAATATTTGGCATTTTTGCAGCGCCTTGATACAAGCTCAAGGCATCTTCGTAAGCGACGCCAAATTTATTATTTTTCAATCCAGTTGAAATATAAGGATGTGTTTTCGCATCCACGTTTGGATTAACTCTTAATGAAACTGGCGCAATTTTACCCATGCTCCCAGCAACAGTATTTAAGCGTTCCAGCTCTGCCGCAGACTCAACATTGAAACAAAAAATACCTGCTTCAAGTGCTGCGCGCATTTCAACTTCTGTTTTACCCACACCAGAAAAAACCACTTTAGATGGATCACCACCAGCGGCAATCACGCGCGCTAATTCACCACCAGAAACAATGTCAAAACCAGCGCCCAACTGAGCGAACAAATTAAGAATCGCTAAACTTGGATTAGATTTAACCGCAAAACAGACCAAATGGTCTGTTCCAGAAAATCCAGCATCAAAGAGCTTAAAAGCAGAAGTGAGCGCTTCTTTAGAATATACATAAGTCGGCGTACCAAATTCAGCAGCAATTGTACTTAATGGAACATTTTCAGCGTGTAATTCGCCATTTTTAATTTGAAATGATTGCATTTAATAGACTTAAGCAGCGTTAATAGTTAATAAATGTGAAGTAACTTTTGGATGTTGCAAACTCACATTTTGCGGATATTTTTTCTCAGGAATGTAAAGTGGTCCTTTAACACCACATGCCGATAGCATTAACGCTAAAAACAAACTTAAACTTAAAAATTTTGTGATTCTGCGCATCTTTATTTCCTGATATAGCACGTCAATATTTTGTGTATTTTAGCATAAAGCAAGAATCGCAAAGCTTAGTCAGCTGGCTTCGGATAAGTCGCAAGCAGATGGCTCGTTACAATTCCATTAATTAGGCCAAATAATAAAGCAGCGGCCATGAACAAAGGTACAAGATAGGCAAGTCCCGCATGCGGAATTAACCACAATCGAACCAATATTAGTTGACCAATCATATGCGCAAAAGCTGCCAAAATACTTAAGCTCACCGGACCAAAATATTGCCTTGGTAAATATTGCGCCAACCCCAACATGCCTAAACTCATGATTGCGCCACCTAAGCTTAAAGTAAAAGTTGGGGACAAGAAGTTTCCTAACAGTAAGCTAGTTGCAAAAACTCTTAATAAACTCACCCAAGCGGCAGTAGCAAAATTAAAACGATAAAGCACAAACAAAGTCACAATATTCGCTATACCTGGTTTAACACCTGGCAATGGCGAAGGCATAATGGACTCTAGTAAATGCAAACCAATCGCTAGCGCAGCAAGTTTTGCAACGCGATGATCATCTAATGTAGTGTTAATTTGCATAAGCCAGTTTAATAATTAAGTGAATCAAACGGTTTATCCGCGCCTAATAACTCAAGACTGATTTGATTAGGCAAACATATTGCGACTTGACCGCTATGTTTCAACCATCCTTGATGCACGCAATATTGATTGCGACAGGGGGAACTCACAAATCTCACTTGGCCGTTTTGAATTGAAATCTTACTATCGCCAAGCGGACCATGAATTAACAATATACGCGATTGGTTAAGACTTAAGCTTGCATAAATTTTATCGCCCTGGCGTATTTGTAATTTAGTTGCCGACTCACTATGCCAATACGTTTTAAATAAAAAAATGACTAGTAATAATGCGGCAAAAAATAGAATCCAATCGCCGATTAAAATACGAGAAAACTTAAGATGATTAAATAAAGGTTTCATAGAGATGAGTCTGATAAAACTCTAAGGTCTGAATTCTTGATCAACCAATTTAGATGCTTATTCATTCCAGCACTTACCGTTATTTTTCCTTGTGCGCTTACGATCAAATAGAACGCCACATTCATTTTTTTAGCTGCCTCGGCCTTAGCATTTTCGCCCGAGATAAAAATAGGTTTTGATGCAACATCAGACATTACTCCCGCATTTTCACCTGGTGGAATTAGCACAGTCACCGCCTGTGTGCCTTGTGCAGGATAGCCGGTGCGAGGATCTAATATGTGACAATAACGCTGACCATTTAACTCAAAATAGCGCTGATAATCCCCTGAAGTACCTACTGCCCATCCATCTAACAACTCAAGCCTAGCCATTGGCTTAGCAAGCCGCGGATGTTGAATACCAACGCGCCATGGTTTATCGCCATGGCTTCCTAAAGAGATAATATTTCCGCCTATATTCACCAGCGCATTTTTAATCCCTTGATCACGAAGTATTTTAGCGGCTTGATCTAATGCATACCCTTTTGCATATCCACCCAAATCTAATTTCACTGCAGGATTCGTGCTATAAACCATCTCATCTTTAATGACGATATCTGACATGGCTGGCTGGGCTTTCACCCATTTATGAATATCAGCTTTATTGATTTCAACGGGCGTAAATTCATCCCTCTGAAAACCCCAAGCATTAATCAAATTTCCCACTGCAGGATTAAATAATCCATCTGACTGACGCGATAGCTCACTGGCTTGTATCAGCATCTTGGATAATTCAGGAGTCACTTTTACTGGTGTTTTCCCTACAGCAAAAGATTGATTAAGCTGACTCAGCTCGCTGTCAGGTTTCCAAGCATGTAATTGATGATGTAATTGTTGAAAATTTTGTAATACATGATTGATGGCTTGATGTGCTTTGGCGTCCGACTCACCATAAATACTTATATCTACTAGCGTGCCAAACACATAAGACTGGTTTTGGACTAAAGGCTCACGTCCACAACTCACTAACAAAATAGCTAAAATGCATGCAAAAATTCGCATCTATTTTGCTTCTAAGGCATCCATAAAAATAGCAGCAGGATTGCAAGATGTTTGCGCTGCAATTTCTACCATTCCAGTTGGGCTTGTCACATTAATCTCAGTCAAGTGATTGCCAATCACATCCAGTCCAACCAAAAACAAACCTTTTTGCTTAAGCACTTTACCAACCGTAGTCGCAATTTCTAAATCTCTAGCAGTCAGCGGCTGAGCAACACCCGTACCACCGGCAGCTAAATTTCCACGCGTTTCACCAGCCATCGGAATGCGCGCCAAACTATAAGGCAGGGGATCACCATCAATCACAATAATGCGTTTGTCACCTGCTACAATCTCAGGCAAATAACGCTGTGCCATGATTGTACGTTTTCCGAAATCAGTAATGGTTTCTAAAATCACACTGATATTAGGATCTTGCTGAGTCAGTCTAAAAATACTGCTGCCACCCATACCATCCAAAGGTTTCACAACGATATCGCCCTGCGCTCTCAGAAACTCACGAATTAAAGCATTGTCACGTGACACTAAAAACTCAGGCGCAAACTGAGGAAAATTCGCAACCGCTAATTTCTCATTCCAATCACGCACTGAAGCAGGATGATTTAGTACGCGAGCACCTTGCTTTTCAGCCAGATCCAATAAATAGGTGCTATACAAGAACTCATTATCAAAAGGAGGATCTTTGCGCATTAAAACGACATCGAAATCCTTGAGCATATGTTCTGAATATTCACCTAATGCGTACCAATGATGCCCCTCTGTAAATTCGAAGGAAAGCGCATTCAATCTCACTTGATCATGCTTGAGAAATAAATCTCCTTGCATAGATACAAATAATTCATGACCGCGCTTAGCCGCCTCTCGCATAATGGCTAAGCTCGTGTCTTTATAGGGCTTTAAACTCGCCAAAGGATCTAAAATTAGAGCAATACGCATTTTAAAAATCCGGATCCGTTTCTTCCAATTCGATTGCTGCAGCTAGTAAAGCTAATCTAGCCACAACACTGTAAGCATAAAAACGATTCTTAGCCGAATCAGGCGCGTCTGCACAATCCGGTGTCGAACAGGGGGTATCAAAAGCTAATGGTACAAAATGCATGCCAGGCGCATTCAAATTTTCATCTACCGCCCGACCTGTATGTACGCGATAAAATCCACCTACTACAAAATGATCCATCATGTAAACAACTGGCTCAGCCACCGCATCATTGATATTCTCAAAGGTATACACCCCTTCTTGAATAATGACTTCATTCACTTCTAAGCCTTCTTTTACCACTGCCATTTTATTACGTTGCTTACGATTTAAGTCGCGGACGTCATCAGCAGTTTTCACAGTCATGATGCCCATGCCATAAGTACCGGCATCTGCTTTTACAATTAGAAATGGCTCTTGGTCGACGCCATATTCTTGATACTTTAATTTGATTTTTGTGAGCAAGGCTTCCACTTTATTTGCCATTTCATCCTCACCAACACGTGCATGAAAATCGATACCACTAGCAGTTTCAAAATATGGATTAATCAGCCATTCATCGATGTCCAAGAATTCAGCAAATGATTTTGCAACTTGGTTGTATGCAGAAAAGTGATTAGATTTACGACGATTGAACCAACCAGCATGTAATGGTGGAATAAGGTTCTGCTCAATGCCCTTAAGAATATCAGGAACGCCACCTGACAAATCATTATTAAGCAACACCGCGCAGCTATCAAAACCCTCCAACACCAAACGGTTTTTAACGCGCTTCACTGGCTCTAGTAAGATACTCTGACCACCATCAATTTCTATTGTAGTTGGCTCTGTAATTTCTGGATTAATACTGCCAATCCTGACATCCAAACCAGCTTGCCTTAAGATATTAGTGAGTGCTGCTACATTACGTAAATAAAAAGTATTCCGTGTATGGTTCTCAGGAATTAATAACAATCGATGTGCTTCAGGACAGACCTTCTCAACGGCTACTGTTGCAGCTTGAACACATAGAGACATAAAACTAGGATTTAAATTATTAAAGCCGCCAGGGAATAAATTAGTATCAACTGGCGCCAACTTAAATCCCGCATTTCGCAAATCAACTGACGCATAGAATGGTGCGCCATGCTCCAACCATTGGCTGCGGAACCAATGCTCAATCTTGGGCATGTTATCAAGTATGTTTTTCTCTAGCGCTAATAAAGGGCCGTTTAACGCGGTGGTGAGATGTGGAACCATATTAATTATTTACTCTTACAATACTAGTTGCTTTAATTTTAGCTCAGTTAAAGCGCAAACGTAGATTTATAAGTTGTTTGGCTGACGATTTAAACGTAAAAAAAGCGGACATTGCTGTCCGCTTTTGATTAATACAAATACCGCACTAATTACATATGATAAGCACGCTCACCATGTTCAGCGGTATCTAAACCTTCGCGTTCAACTTCTTCAGTCACACGCAAACCAACAAGCAAATCAACCAATTTAAACAAGATGTAGCTGATGACTCCTGTCCATAAAATGGTCACGCCTACAGCAATTGCTTGCGTTGAAACTTGATGGCCCATTGTTACACCTTCTGGGAAACCTACACCACCAAACTGAGGTGCCATTAAAACACCTGTTGCAATCGCACCGATAATGCCAGCTAAGCCATGAATACCAAATACATCTAATGAATCGTCATAACCCAAACCGTTTTTAAGTGTTGTCACTGCCCACAAGCTCACAAAACTTGCAAAGAAACCTAATACGATAGAGCCCATAGGACCTACGAAACCACAAGCAGGGGTAATTGCAACTAAACCTGCAATCGCACCAGAAGCAGCACCTAGCATACTTGGCTTACCTTTAAGCATCCACTCAGCTGCAATCCAACCAAATACCGCTGCAGCAGTTGCTAATTGTGTATTGATTAACACCATGCCAGCAACACCATCAGCCGCCAGCTCACTTCCTACGTTGAAACCAAACCAACCAATCCAAAGGAGTGAAGCACCAATCAAAGTCATTACCATGCTATGTGGTGCCATCGCATCTTTACCTAAACCGATACGTTTACCAACCACAAGCGCACCAATCAGTGCGGCAATACCAGCATTAATATGAACGACTGTGCCGCCTGCAAAATCTTTTGCGCCATGACCGCCAAACAAAGTACCAGCATCACTCAAATAACCACCACCCCACACCATATGAGCCACAGGGATGTATACAAAAGTCACCCACAATACTGAGAATAAAAGTACTGCAGAAAATTTAGTACGTTCAGCAAAACCACCAATAATAAGTGTTGGCGTTAAAGCGGCGAAAGCTAATTGGAATGTTAAAAATACATACTCAGGAATCGTGCCACTCAAACTATCAGGCGTCACACCAGCCAAGAATGATTTACTAAAGTTTCCGTAGAAAGCATTTCCTTCAGTAAACGTTAAACTATATCCATAAAGCGCCCAAATGACTGAAATCAGTGAGAATGTCACAAAAACTTGCATGCACACTGATAACATATTTTTGCTTCTTACCAAGCCGCCGTAAAATAATGCCAAGCCTGGTATAGCCATTAATATGACTAATATTGTGGCAATAATCATAAACGCTGTATTACCAACATCCAAGGTTACAGGGGCAGCTGCAGCAGTTTCAGCAGCTGGCGTTGCAGCAGCTGGCGTTGCAGCGTCTGCTGCTGGAGCAGCTTCAACTTGCGCAGCCACTTCCGGCGCAGCAACTTCATCAGCAAAACTGATATTGTTTAAGCCAAAAAAACCTAAACCTAAAGCGCTCACGAGCGCTAATGTAGAAAGTAATCTTTTCATGTCCATCTCCTTAGAGCGCTTCTGGACCGGTTTCGCCGGTACGAATACGATAAACTTGTTCTAAATTGAAGACGAAAATCTTGCCGTCACCGATTTTTCCAGTGCTCGCAGACTTCTCAATTGCATCGATAACTTGATCAAGCAAATCATCAGAAATTGCTACTTCTAATTTAACCTTAGGTAGAAAATCCACCACATATTCCGCACCACGATACAACTCGGTATGGCCCTTTTGACGACCAAAACCTTTAACTTCAGTAACGGTAATCCCTTGCACACCGATAGCTGAGAGAGCTTCACGCACCTCATCTAACTTAAACGGTTTAATAATTGCGGATACAAATTTCATTGGAGCCTCCTAAATTTTATACAGGCCAACAAGCTTGAGTCTGTTGGCCTGATATTTATATTTGCTTCTTAACGCTCAATTAGAATGAACGACTTAAGGTAAATACAAAGCGATCATCCGCCAAGTTTTTGGTTTCTGTACTACCGTTAAAGCTTGCACCACCGTAACCACGTTTACCCCAGTACTCTTTATTGTTGTTACCTGTGTAGTAGATACCAGCATTCCAACCGTCTGCATTAGCAATTTTGAACGCCTTGCTCACGCCAACTTTATAGTCGGTATAGTCTGGACTATCCTCACCAGAAGCTGACGTTGAAGGGAACTGACCATTCCCTGCAGTAAAGTCAGCATTAAGTTTTCCAGCAACATTTAGACGACCAACGTGACCAATCAAGGTGATATCCCACCAAGGCAACGGATAAGCCGCATTTAATTCAAGATAGGTTGTGCCGTTTGTACCACCATCCCAGCCTGTTTTTCTTTCTGCGCCGTACCAATCACCCAAAGTCATAGAAGCCTTAGCACTAATCCATTCGTATGAAACACCGAAGTTAGCTTCATAGGTATTCCAACGACCGCCCTCAGGGGTTTGATTTGGTACGCCTAAATAACTGAATTTTTCCCAACTACCACCTGGATAGAGATAGCCGATTAAACCAGCGGTATAACCAAGGCCTTTAACCGCTTTAATTTCCCCGTTGTAGCCCGCATAAACATCAATTTCAGTATTAGCATCTGGGTAAGTGTTTGGTGAAACCCCTGAACCAAATACACCTGCATAAAAACCGCTAGAATGGGTTACGTCGATACCACCTTGCACTGTTGGTTTGTGCCATGTTTGTGATACACCACGTGCGTAGTAATCTGAAACCACACCGAAGTTGGTCGTTAGGTTCCAATTAGACTTTTCTTCTTTTGCCGCTTCTTCAGCAAACGCTAAAGTTGAAGTTGCCAATGTCCCAAGGACAGCCATCAGTAATAATGATTTATGCATTTTTGTTTCCTTTACTTTAATAACAATCAAATAAAAAAGAATACCTACGCATCACATTAAGCAATCACCATGCCAATCTTTAAAAAGATCCTTTATTTAATTGCATTAGATAAAGAAAAATAACTAGGATATTGTCTGTCAATCGAATTTAAATAAAATTAAGTGTATGAATAAAAACAACTATTAATACTAAGTGCATCAATAATAAAGCTGTTAAAATAAATCCTCTATGCGTAAAGGAAATTCAATATGAATATGAAATTACTTGAAGAACTCTCATCAAAGCTTCGCGACACACTTCAAAAATCACCAGTCGGTGATTTGGATAAAAATATTCACGCCCTATTACGGAGCACATTCACCAAGTTGGAGCTTGTATCAAGGGAGGAATTTGAGGTACAAACAGAAGTTTTACGCCGCACAAGAGAAAAGTTAGAAGCTTTAGAGAAGAAGTTATATGAACTAGAAAATCATAAATAAACCAAAATACGAATACTAGAACTTAATGTACAAGAAATAACACCATGAATTAAAGCGCTATTCTAAAAGCGCACAAAAAAAGTGCGTGTTAGATAGAGTTTTATAAATAATGGTGCAATTAACCCTCTAAAACCTCCAATTACTATTAATTCAATAAATTTATGTTTCTAAGACTGATTGCCTTTCTAATTCTTGCAACCTTAATCAGTTGCAAAAATGCTATTGCAGAAACCATAGAAGATGGCCGCTATTGGTTTAGCCTATACACTCAAGGGCCTTTGCCAAAAGAAAATTTTTATTGGAGCTTAGACATTCATCCAAGATGGCGAGAAGAAGGGCGGAATTTCGACACGCTTATTCTGCGGCCTTCATTAATTTATAAAATCACGCCCAAAACCAGTATTTGGACAGGATATGACACCATTAACAATCATCCCGCTGGCCAATCATCTTTTCAAGAAAATCGGCTTTGGGAACAAGTAATGCATCAATTTGAACCATTTGGTGCGCTCACCTTAACCGTCAGAACTCGCTTTGAGCAAAGAGATAGAGAAGATTATTCCGATATTGCACACAGACTACGCCAAATGGTGAGAGCAACAACTCCTTCTAGCCTTCATCAACAATTATCCTGGGTTATATGGGATGAGTTATTTATTAATTTAAATCAAACAGATTGGGGCGTGATGAGAGGCACAGATCAAAATCGTCTGTTTCTGGGTGCAAACTGGAAGTTTGATGAGCTCTCCAATTTAGAGGTCGGTTATATTAATCAGTATGTTAATGGCAAAACAATCGATCGTGAAAATCACATTCTCTCATCCACGATTAGATTTAATTTTTAATCCACCAAGGCCTAAAAATCCACTCTAGGATTGATGCAATCCCCTTTAGTAATTCGGTGGTGTGTTAAAATGTACATTTATTTTCAATATCAATTTTAATGTCTACCACTGTCGTTACAGCAACCGAAAAATTTCTCCGTGATGCTCTTACCAAGCGGATCATGATTTTAGATGGTGCAATGGGCACCATGATTCAGCAATATAAGCTGACGGAATCTGATTATCGTGGTGGCGAAAATGGTCGCTTTAAAGATTTCACAGGTCCTGCAGGGGCAAAATACTGCAATAAAGGCAACACTTGCGGATGTGGAGCGATTCATGAGTCTGCGTCTGAAAATGCTTCAACACGTGAATTATTCGTGAAGGGCAATAACGAATTACTTAGTCTAACGCAACCTCAAATCATTCAAGAAATTCACGAACAATATCTAGCCGCAGGTACAGATATTATCGAAACAAATACCTTCGGTGCGACCAGCATTGCGCAAGATGATTACCACATGGCGCATTTAGTTTATGAAATGAACGTGGAATCAGCAAAGCTGGCAAGGGCTGCTTGCGATAAATATTCAACACCAGACAAGCCTCGCTTTGTGGCAGGGGCTTTAGGACCTACTCCAAAAACTGCGTCTATTTCACCTGATGTGAATGACCCTGCAGCGCGCAATGTCAATTTTGATCAATTAGTCACAGCATATCTTGAGCAAACTCGTGCACTCGTTGAAGGCGGCGTAGATATTTTAATGGTCGAAACAATTTTCGATACACTCAACTGTAAAGCTGCTTTATTCGCGATTGATGCTTTCTTTGAAGAGAGCGGCAAGCGTTTACCGCTCATGATTTCAGGCACCGTCACTGATGCTTCAGGACGGATTTTATCTGGTCAAACTGTCCCTGCATTTTGGCACTCAGTGCGTCATGCAAAACCACTCACAATTGGCCTTAATTGTGCGCTAGGTGCAGCACTGATGCGCCCTTACGCAGAAGAGCTATCCAAGATCGCTGATACTTTTGTTTGCATTTATCCGAATGCTGGTTTGCCAAATCCTATGTCTGACACTGGCTTTGATGAAAAACCCGCTGACACCTCTGCACTCGTAAAAGAATTTGCTGAAAGTGGATTCATTAACATTGCTGGCGGTTGTTGTGGAACGACACCTGCCCATATTCAGGCAATTGCCGAAGCCCTGAAAGAAATCAAACCTCGCCAAATTCCTAATATAGAAGTAAGCACCAAGCTGTCTGGACTTGAGCCATTTTTTATTGACGATAAGGCTTTGTTTGTCAACGTGGGTGAACGTACCAATGTGACAGGCTCAAAAGCTTTTGCTCGCATGATTTTAAATGAGCAATACGAAGAAGCCTTACATGTTGCTCGTCAACAAGTAGAAAACGGCGCTCAAATTATTGATATC
Source organism: Candidatus Methylopumilus sp. (assembly GCA_040383445.1). Lineage (GTDB taxonomy): Bacteria > Pseudomonadota > Gammaproteobacteria > Burkholderiales > Methylophilaceae > Methylopumilus_A. The sequence goes on from JBEIDM010000004.1 coordinate 13,160, forward strand.
AACATGGATGAAGGCATGTTGGATGCTATAAAGGCCATGTCACACTTTTTGAATTTAGTGGCATCAGAACCTGACATCGCCCGTGTGCCTATTATGATTGACTCTTCCAAATGGGATGTCATTGAGGCTGGCTTAAAGTGCGTACAAGGCAAGTCCATCGTCAACTCAATTTCAATGAAAGAAGGCGAAGAAGAGTTCTTGCGCCAGGCAAAGCTCTGCATGCGCTATGGTGCTGCAATCATTGTGATGGCCTTTGATGAAAAAGGCCAAGCGGACACATTTGAACGCAAAATTGAAATCTGTAAACGTGCTTACGATTTACTGACTCAAAAAGTGGGATTCCCTGCGGAAGATATTATCTTTGATCCCAATATTTTTGCAATCGCCACAGGGATTGAAGAACACAATAATTACGCGGTCGATTTCATTAATGCCACTCGCTGGATCAAAGAAAACTTACCTCATGCCAAAATTTCTGGCGGGGTGTCCAATGTAAGCTTTAGTTTCCGCGGAAATGAACCGGCTCGTGAAGCTATTCACACGGTTTTCCTTTACCACGCAATTAAAGCTGGTATGACGATGGGCATTGTAAATGCTGGCATGATAGGTATTTATGACGACCTATCACCTGAGCTTAGAGAATGTGTTGAAGATGTTGTCTTGAATCGTCGTCCCGATGCAACCGAACGCATGATTGAAATGGCTGGCACCTTAACAACAAACGGTAAAAAAGAAGCACCAACTTTAGAGTGGCGTGGCACACCGGAAAGTCCGATTAGCGTCCAAAAACGTTTAGCGCATGCACTTGTTCATGGCATCACAGAATTCATTAATGAAGATACCGAAGAAGCTCGATTAGAGGCTTTAAAAAATGGTGGTCGCCCGATTCATGTCATTGAAGGCCCCCTCATGGACGGTATGAATATCGTCGGTGACTTATTCGGCCAGGGCAAAATGTTTTTACCGCAAGTAGTTAAATCTGCGCGCGTGATGAAACAAGCTGTTGCACATTTAATCCCGTATATCGAAGAAGAAAAGTTACTCGAAGAAAAACGTACTGGCGTTGCAGCAAAACCTAAAGGAAAAATGGTCATCGCAACAGTGAAAGGCGATGTGCATGATATCGGTAAAAACATCGTTTCTGTTGTACTGCAATGCAACAATTTCGAAGTGGTCAACATGGGCGTGATGGTTCCTGCCGCTGAAATTCTTGCGATGGCCAAAGCTGAAAATGCAGACATTATTGGCCTATCAGGATTGATTACGCCTTCTCTTGAAGAGATGGCGCATATCGCTCGTGAAATGCAACGTGATCCATATTTCAGAGGCTTGAAAATGCCATTGCTGATTGGTGGTGCAACCACATCACGTGCGCATACCGCGGTCAAAATTGCGCCACATTATGATGGTCCAGTCATTTACGTTCCTGATGCATCTCGTTCTGTTGCTGTCATGCAATCACTGCTTACACCGGAACAACGAGATACTTACTTAGCTGAACTAAATGCTGATTACGAACGTGCACGCACGCAACACGCCAACAAAAAAGGTGTGCCAATGCTAACAATCGCAGATGCCAGAAAGAATAAAGTTAAACTTGGCTTCACTGACAAAAATGCACCTCTTAAACCAAAATTTATCGGCCGTCGTGTATTAGAAAATATCGATTTAGCGACGATTGCCCAATATATTGATTGGGGTCCGTTTTTCCAAACTTGGGATTTAGCTGGCGCCTTTCCAGCCATTTTAAAAGATCCTGTCGTTGGCGAAACCGCAACAAAATTATTCGCCGATGGCCAATCTTTGTTAAAAAAAATCATTGAAGGTCGATGGTTGACTGCAAACGGTGTTGTTTCATTATTACCAGCAAACAGTGTGAATGATGATGACATCGAAATTTATACAGATGACACCCGTCAAAAAGTTGCCTTCACTTATTACGGTATGCGTCAGCAAACAGAGAAACCTGTGATTGATGGCGTTGCAAGACCTAACCAATGCTTAGCTGATTTTATTGCCCCTAAAGATTCTGGCATAGCAGACTATATTGGCATGTTTGCTGTTACTGCAGGTTTAGGAATAGAAAAACATCTCAAACGTTTTGAAGAAACTCACGATGACTTTAATAGCATCATGTTGAAATCTCTTGCAGACAGATTAGCAGAAGCCTTTGCTGAATATTTACACGAACGTGTAAGAACTGATTTTTGGGCTTATGCAACTAACGAAAAACTAAGCAACGAAGAAATGATTGCAGAGAAATACCAAGGCATTCGTCCAGCTCCTGGCTACCCAGCATGTCCTGACCATACTGTTAAAGCAGATATGTTCAACATCATGCAAGCCACCGAAATTGGCATGGAACTCACGGATTCCTATGCCATGAATCCTGCTGCCGCCGTCTCTGGTTTTTACTTTGCTCATCCTGAAGCAAAATACTTCAGCGTTGATAAAATTGGTGAAGATCAACTCACGGAAATGTCTGCACGTCGCGGCATGAACAAAGAAGAATTAGCCCGTTGGTTAGCGCCTAATTTAGGATAAAAAATGCACATTCATATTCTTGGAATTTGCGGCACCTTTATGGGTGGCATCGCAGTTTTAGCAAAAGAAGCTGGCCATCGCGTAACAGGTTGTGACGCTAATGTTTATCCACCGATGAGCACGCAACTTGAAGCCCAAGGCATTGAGTTGATTGAGGGATTTGACCCATCGCAAACCAAACTGAATCCTGACGTTTATGTGATTGGCAATGTGGTTTCACGTGGTAATCCTCTCATGGAAGAAATCTTAAACCAAGGATTGCCTTTCATTTCCGGCCCTCAATGGTTAGCAGAAAATATTCTTCACCCACAAGGCGAACAAGCTAAGTGGATACTTGCGGTTGCAGGCACACATGGCAAAACAACGACCAGTTCAATGTTGGCTTGGATTTTAGAATATGCTGGATTAGCCCCAGGCTTTTTAATTGGCGGTGTTCCACAAAACTTTTCAGTTTCTGCGCGCTTACCTCAAACACCTAAACAAGATAGCAAAAGTACATCGCCTTTCTTTGTGATTGAGGCAGACGAATATGACACTGCATTTTTCGATAAGCGATCAAAATTTGTTCACTACGGTCCACGCACTGCAGTGCTCAATAACCTAGAGTTTGATCACGCAGATATATTTGCAGATTTACATGCCATCGAAACCCAGTTTCATCATTTAGTCCGCACCGTTCCTCAACAAGGCTTAGTCGTTGCCAATGGTAAAGAAAAAAGTTTGCAGCGCGTTATTGACCGAGGCTGTTGGACACCAGTAGAACATTTCGGTAGCAACAAATATTGGCAAGCAGGTGAAGCCGATAATGATGGTGGTTTTGATGTGCTATTTAAAGGCGAGAAACTAGGTCACGTTAATTGGCAATTATTAGGTGAACACAATCGCATGAATGCGCTTGCGGCATTAGCAGCCGCTCGTCATGTTGGCGTATCCTTAGACGTAGGCATTGCTGCTTTAGGTTTATTCCAAAATGTAAAACGCCGCATGGAATTGCGTGGCATCATCAACGACATTAGCGTTTATGATGACTTTGCTCACCACCCAACAGCTATCACTACAACTGTCGCAGGCTTACGTGCAAAAGTAGGTAAAGCGCGGATCTTGGCAGTGTTGGAGCCGCGCTCTAATACAATGAAATTAGGTGTCATGAAACAAGCATTACCGGCAAGCTTGGTCGAAGCGGATTTAGTATTTTGCTATGGCGCCAATTTAGGCTGGGATGCAAAAGAAGCACTCTCCCCAATTAGCGAGAAATCAGAGGTATACGAGGACATCGATACCTTAGTAAATGATCTAGTAAAAATAGCAAAAGCTGGCGATCAAATATTGGTGATGAGCAATGGTAGTTTTGGTGGCATCCATCAAAAACTACTTACAAAACTTGCATCATAGTTCTACTCATAAAAGTATAGGCATTCCTTTGAAATTTTCCATTTTCAAACAGTCGCCGTTTTTTTATTTTGCATTAATTTTTTCTGCGGTTTTACACCTACTACTTATCATCGGCTTGCAGTTCGATGTTCATCCATCCAAATTATTAAAAGACCATGCACCATCCTTAGATGTTGTTTTAGTTAACAACAAAACAAAAACGGCGCCCACTCAATCTGAAATATTGGCGCAAACCAATCTAAATCGAGGTGGCAATACCGAAGCCGATAAAAAAATGGCATCAGCGCTACCAAATGAAGACAACAAACCGAATCAACAAACGGATATTGCACTTAAAAAATTATCAAGAGTAGCCGCAAAAACTCAAGCTGAAGCAAGCAATAAACAAAATCAAGTTAAAGCATTAGAAAAAGAAGCGCAGTCGCTCATGAAGCAAGTACAATTAACCCATGTCATTGAGTCAGGTCAAAATACTACTGCAAAATCTCACACTGAAAACACGCCACCATCAACTCAAAAATCACATTTAAATCTAGCGGACTTGATAGATAGCAGTGCAGAAATTGCAAAGTCAGAAGCCCAAATTGCCAAGCAGCAAGAAGACTATCAAAAGCGGCCAAAGCGAAAATCGATTGGCATCCGAACACAAGAGTATAAATTCGCAACTTACATGGAAGCGTGGCGATTAAAAGTTGAAAAAATTGGTAATCTTAATTACCCAGAAGCTGCCAAAGAACAGAAACTATATGGTCAATTACAAATGGCCGTTTACATTAAAGCAGATGGTAGTCTAGAAAAAATAGAAATAAAACGTAGCTCAGGTTCTCCAGTTTTAGATGCGGCAGCAAAGCGAATTGTTGAAATGGCGGCGCCTTATGCGGCATTTCCAGAAGACATCCGCAAGGACGTCGATATTATCGACATTACAAGAACTTGGACTTTTACTAAAGATGATAGCCTCACCACAAAAGGCACGGAGTAATTATGGAAAATAACAACTACTACCAACATCATGTATTTTTCTGTCTGAATCAACGTGAAGACGGATCCCAGTGTTGCACTGACTTTGGTGCTGAAGCAGCGTTTGACCACATGAAATCATCTGTTAAAAAACTTAATCTGAACGGTAAAAATAAAGTGCGGATTAATCGTGCTGGATGCTTAGATCGATGCGGTGAAGGTCCATTGATGGTAGTTTATCCCGAAGCCATTTGGTATACGTTTGTAGACAACGACGATATTGATGAAATTATTAGTTCACACTTACAGCAAGGAAAAGTGGTCGAGCGCCTACAAATTAAATAAATCTAATTAGTAGTAATTGCCTTAGCAATTTTTGTGATGAGCAACTCTTTCAGAGTCTCAATTTTTGCAGGATTAGATGCTCTTTGAACTTCACTCCAAATTGTTTCTGGAAAGTGAACATCAGTTTTGAATCGCGGAATAACATGCCAATGAATATGTGGTGTTTTATTTCCCAAGCTTGCCAAGTTAATCTTTTCAGGCTGTAACACGTCACGCAAAACACGCTCCACGACGAACGTCACATTCATTAATCGGGCTCGTTCTTCAGCAGGCAAATCTGTCATTTCTTTAATATGCTTATTAAGAATCACACGGCAAAATCCAATGTAATTTTTATCATCAACCAACACAACCCGACAAAAATCATCTTGCCAAATAACTTCACCGCCGGGTGAATGACAAAAAACACAATCTTGCTGAGCCATTATATTTTCACCGCTTTTCCTGTTGCAGCGGATTCAAGTGTAGCAACAATCGCTTTGCAGTTTTTCTTAGCATCATCAAAACTCAGCTGTGGTGATATATCATTAAGCACACAATCACTAAAGTGTTCAATTTCAAGATTGAAGTGATTGCTTGCAGGATAAATCTCTTCTGCTTTACGGCCATCTTCTGACCACCAGCTAATCATCGGCACGTCATTAGTCCCTGGCAACTGCCAAACGGTGTGGCATTTCAAACCGCCCTTAGTCCCAATTAAAGTGTATTCGGACTGGCGGCTGCATTCAAAACTGGTATCAAAATGGCCACGCTTGCCATCACCAAAATCAATCACACCACTGGTAGTGATATCAGCACCAGTGTCTGCATATTTTGCCATTGCACTGACACTAATCGGATCAACATCAAAACAATGACGTAGAGTGTGAATCGCATAAGGACCAATATCCCACATTGCGCCACCACCCAAATCAGTATCATTAGCCAAACGATACATACGTGCTGGCCGCATCATGAAAGAATAACTCGCCTTAGCAAAACGTACTTCACCAATCACACCCGAGGCGATAATTTCTTTTACACGTTGATGTTGTGGATGGAAGCGATACATAAAGCCTTCCATCACTTTGACCTGATGTTTCTTTGCAGCAATCTCAATTGCTTCAATATCGGCTACCGTAATCGCCATTGGCTTTTCTATTAACACATGCTTACCAGCAGCAATCGCTTTCAATGCCCACTCCGCATGTTCATGGTTGGCAAGCGGAATATAAACCGCCTGTACATGAGAATCCGCTAGCAAATCTTCTAGCGCATCATAGGTTTTTACTCCTGAAATTTTTGGAGCATATTTGGCGAGTGTTTCAGCAGCGGCACCTGGACGACGGCTGGCAATCGCAACCAATTCAGAATTGGGAGCCTCAACGATTGCTGGTAATAAACGCTCGTTAACGCGTGCAGCCCCTAAAATTCCCCAACGTAATTTACTCATGAAACCCCCATTTAAACACCAGCAGCATGTGCTTGCGTATCTGCATGATAAGAACTACGCACCATAGGACCACATGCCGCATGAGTGAAGCCCATCGCCAATGCCTCTTGTTCAAACTGGACGAAACGTTCAGGTGTCACAAAACGCATAACAGGCAAATGATGCTGACTAGGCTGTAAATACTGACCCAAAGTCAACATGGTCACACCATGTGCACGCAAATCACGCATCACTTCTAAAATCTCTTCATCCGTTTCCCCTAGACCCAACATCAAACCTGATTTAGTTGGAACTTCCGGATGTAACTGACCGAATACTTTAAGTAAATCTAATGAGTTTTGATAATCAGCGCCTGGTCGTGCTTGTTTGTATAAACGCGGCACCGTTTCCAAATTATGATTCATCACATCAGGTGGTGAGACTTTTAAAATCTCGACTGCGGTTTCTAAACGTCCACGAAAATCTGGCACTAAAACTTCAATTTTAATTTCAGGAGACAAAGCTCTCGTTTCACGAATGCAATCAACAAAATGCTGAGCGCCACCGTCCATTAAGTCATCACGATCAACGCTGGTGATCACCACATAACGCAAGCGCATTTGCGCAATTGTAGCGGCAAGACTTTTGGGCTCGTTCACATCAGGCGGTAAAGGCTTACCATGTGAAACATCACAGAAAGGACAACGACGTGTACAAATATCACCCAAAATCATAAAGGTTGCTGTACCGTTACTAAAACATTCTCCAATATTTGGACAGGAGGCTTCTTCGCAAACCGTATGCAACTTGTTTTCACGAAGTACTTGTTTGATTTCTTGAAAACGTGCACTGTCAGGCACCTTCATTCTTATCCACTCAGGCTTACGCATTGCTGGTTGGGGAATAATTTTAATAGGAATACGCGCCGTCTTTTCTTGGCTTGTCTCTTTAACGCCCGCTACTTTAGCTGGCCGTCTATTTTCAATTGGCTTAGTCACTTGTTCCGTCATCATGCTTCAATCATTTGATTAATAGTTTAACGATTTTGTCAGGTATTTTAACAGCTTTGACTCGATTTCAGTCTGTGACAACGTCACTCCCAAATCTTTTAATTGTGTTACTTCCAATCCTTTATATCCGCAAGGATCAATGGCATTAAATGGGCTTAAATCCATATGCACATTAAGTGAGAGGCCGTGATAACAACATTGATTTTTCAAACGCAAACCGACCGAGGCAATTTTTTTATCTTGCACATAAACCCCTGGTGCATGTGCGCGTGAAGATGAATCAATATTAAATTCCGCTAACAATCTCACCACAGAATTTTCAAGCGCACTCACCAGTTGCCTGACATTGATACCTTTACGCTGCAAATCAATCAAGACATAAATTACTATCTGACCTGGACCATGATAAGTAATCTTGCCTCCCCTATCTGTATTTACAACAGGAATGTCTGCGCGCGATGGCATACGCACATCTTTACGATTTAAACCTAGCGTATAAACAGGAGGGTGTTCAGTAATCCAAAGTTGATCTGGGGTTTGATGGTCACGAACACTTGTGAAATCTTGCATAGCGCGCCAAGTTGTTTCAAACTCGGTGCGCCCAAGATACTTAATAACTATTGATTGCGTCAAATTACAACACGTATTTTGATAATGGATGGGAAGTTAGCGCACGATAGATATCGTCCAATTGCGCTCTTGAAGTGGCATGAACAGTACACGTTAAACTAATAAAGCGACCGCCAGTGCTAGCACGCATATCCACTTTTGAAGCATCAAAAGTAGGATCAATCGCTTTAATCACTTCAACCATTGTCGCAGCAAAAGCATCACTCGTTTCACCCATGACTTTGATTGGAAAGTCACAAGGAAACTCTAATAAATTTTCTTCTGTAATGTTCTCTGCCATCTTCATCTTATTATCTAGTTAAAGATTAATTTAATGCTATCAATTGCTCGACCAAAAACGCCAGCCAATGGCACTGCTTTTGCCGCGACTAATTTGCGCTCGTCAATCACTTTACCATCTAAAGAAAATTGAATCGTACCGAGTTCTTGGCCTGCAGAAATAGGAGCAATAACACGTTTAGCACTAATAACTTTAGCTTTGACACGCGCATACTCTCCTTTAGGCAACATCAGCGCAAGGTCCGTTAAGACGGTGGCATCCACTGTATTGTCAGTGCCTTTATAAACTTTCTGTTGGTTAATCACCTTACCTGCTTTGTAAATCAAATGTGCTTCAAAAAACTGGAAGCCATAATTTAAAAGTTTTTGACTTTCTGTTGCTCGAGCTGCATCCGAAGGTGCGCCTAATACAACAGAAACTAAACGACCATCGCCTCGTTTTGCTGATGAAATTAAGCAATATCCAGCTGACTCAGTATGCCCAGTTTTCATTCCATCCACTGTCGGATCTGACCACAGCAAACGGTTACGATTTGGCTGCGTAATTTTGTTGTATGTATATTCTTTTACAGAATACAAACGCTGATATTGGTCTGGAAAATCACGAATTAATGCAACCGCCAACAATGATAAATCGGCAGCTGTTGTGTAGTGCTCTGGATCAGGCAAACCTGTCGCGTTCATGTAATGGGTATTCACCATGCCAAGACGGGCGGCTTCTTTATTCATTTGTGCAGCGAAAGCTTCTTCAGTGACCGCAATACCTTCTGCCAAAACAATCGACGCATCATTACCAGATTGAATAATCATGCCATGTAATAATTCATCAACTGTAACATTCATCATGTCAGGTGAAACAAACATTTTTGAGCCTTCAACCTTCCAAGCTTTGACGCTGATCGGCAAAGTTTGCGTCAACTGCAAATGTCCATTTTTTAACGCTTTAAAACTTAAGTAAGCCGTCATTAATTTAGTCAATGAAGCAGGCTCAACACGGCCTTGGCTGTTTTGCTCAGCCAACACACGACCACCACCTGCGTCTTTAAGTAAATAAGCTTTTACAGTCAACTCAGGTGGCGGAGGGGCTACTTCAGCACTGGCCTGAGTAACAATTAATAAACTTAAGAAAATAGCAAAACAAGAAGATAAATAAGACATATGCACTTTTTAAAATTAAGGTTGAACGATAATGTAAGTATTAAGACCTAGCGAATCTTTAATTTTCATCGCAGCACGATCTGCGTCTGTACGATTGGCATAAGGACCAATGCGCACACGATATACCCCTTGATTGTACCAGCTATTGACGGGGGCATTTTCGACCAAGTTTTGATCAATAATTTTTTTAGACAACCCGCCCGCATTTTCTGGGGATTTAAAGGCGCCGACTTGAACGAAAATACCCGATTCACTTGCGGTTGCTTTTTCTACGGAAGAATTTGCCGTCACAGGATCTTGAACCAAAGGCTTAATTTCAACATCACCCGTATCTTTTACAGCAGCCACTTTCACCTCGGCTTTGTTTGCAACAAAGCTTTTAGCATCAATCGCTTCGACTTCAACTAAACCACTTCCCTTACCTACGATGCCTAATTTATAAGCTGCCGCGTAAGACAAATCAATCAGGCGATCACTATGAAATGGACCACGATCATTAATTCTCACAATCACTGATTTTTGATTAGTAGGATTAGTCACTCTCACATAGCTTGGCAAAGGCAAAATAGTATGTGCGCCAGTCATGCCATACATATCATAAATTTCACCTGTCGATGTTTGTTGGCCGTGATAACGACGACCGTACCAAGATGCAATCCCGCTTTTCTTATATGGTGTGAATTTCGTCATAGGTGTATATCCATTACCTAAAGCGATATAAGGCTTATTAGCACGAGCTAATAAAGGCTCAACACGAGGAACAGCATCAGGAATAGCATATATATCTGCTGGGGGATTATCGCCTGGACCGTCATCTAAATAATAACCACCACCTTTTTTGGCGCCAGACTGACTAGCAGGCGAAACCGGCGCTGATTGTCGAGTGCTGCTTCCAGCGCAGGCTGCCAAAAAACTGACCATAGCCAACAAAGTGAATAAACGAATCATGATCATGATGAAGCCATTAATGCCTTATGGGTACTGATACTCATAAGGATACCCAAGCCTAATAAAACCGTCACCAATGAAGTGCCGCCGTAACTGATGAATGGGAGGGGCACACCAACCACCGGCAGAATGCCACTTACCATACCAATATTGACAAAAACATAAGTAAAGAAAGTCAGTGTAATACTGCCTGCCAACAGACGGCAAAAAGTATTATGTGCTCTAGAAGCAATCACAAAACCACGAAAAATAATGAGAGAAAATAATGCTAAAAGTAAAATATTTCCTAGCAAACCAAACTCTTCGCCAAAGACTGCAAAAATAAAATCGGTGGTTCTTTCAGGTAAGAAATCCAATTGAGACTGAGTTCCATTCAACCAGCCCTTACCAATAAATCCACCAGAACCAAGCGCAATGCTAGCCTGTATAGTGTGATAGCCAGCACCTAAAGGATCTTGTGAAGGGTCAAATAAAATCTCAATTCTTTTACGTTGGTAATCATGCAATAAAGACCAAAAAATAGGGGTCATTACAGCGATCAACCCTGCACCGCCAGCTAAGATTTTCCAGCTAAGTCCAGCCAAATAAATCACGTAAAAACCAGAAGCTAAAATAATTAATGAAGTGCCAAGATCAGGCTGCTTCATTACCAAGCCAACTGGTACGACTAACATTAATGCTGCAATTGCATAATCAGCTGATCGCAAATCAGCCTCGCGTCTTGCAAAATACCAAGCGAGCATCATTGGCATCCCAACCTTCATTAATTCGGAAGGTTGAATACGAGCAAAACCAAGATTTAACCATCGCCTTGCGCCGTGACTAATTTCACCAAATAAAGCTACGCCCAAGAGCAACAGTAACCCAAATATAAACAACGGAAGCGCCATGCGCTCTAACCAATGCGGACTGATATTTGCGACAATCCACATTAATGTTAAAGCAACCATCATATTGCTAAATTGGGATATGACCCTCGACCAATCTTGACCAGAGGCACTATAGATTACAAACAAGCCAATAATACAGGCGAAGAAAATACATCCCATTAAAAATGAGTCTATACGCCTTGAAAGGTTGTTCATAAAATCGCTAATCATGTAACTCTTCCTCAACCACTCCTGTCGGTTTTTTAGTGGACGACTCTACAATATCAGCAGGTAGCTTACCTAATAAATAGTAGTCCATTACTTTACGAGCAATAGGACCAGCAGCAGAACCCCCATGACCACCGTTTTCAACAATGACTGCAAGTGCAATTGTTGGGTTTTCTGCCGGTGCATAAGCAACAAATAATGCATGGTCACGATGACGCTCATCCAAAGCACCTGCGTTATATTTGGCGCCTTGTTTAATCCCAACCACTTGGGCTGTTCCAGTTTTGGCGGCAATATCATAACCAGCACCAGCACCAACGCTTGCGGCAGTCCCCCCTGGACGGGTCACATCTATCATTCCCGCACGAACCAATGCAATATTTTCAGGCTTCAAGCGAACTTCATCTTGCTTCATTGGTGGAATATGGAACATTCCACCTGTGCCATTGTTTTTCTGAATGGACTTGACGAGGTGAGGCCTCATCGCCACACCATTATTTGCAAGTACTGCTGTTGCTTGTGCCAATTGCATTGGCGTCACCAAGGTATAACCCTGTCCAATACCTACAATCACTGTTTCACCCGGATACCACTTTTGCTTCCAACGTCGATTCTTCCACTCAGGTGTTGGTAACAACCCCCCAATCTCGCCCGTTAAATCAATTCCACTTTTTTTACCAAAGCCGAAATGGCTGACGAAGCCTGTGAGTTTTTCAATTCCCAAATCTAAAGCCAATCCGTAAAAAAAGGTATCACATGAAACCGTGATTGCCTTTTGAATTCCAACTTGACCATGTCCTTCAGGTTTCCAATCACGGTAGCGATGAGAACTGCCAGCCAATGTATAAAAGCCTGGGTCACTTAAACTATAAGGTGGATGACGCTTGCCATCTTCTAAGCCAGCCATTGCCACAAAAGGTTTAAAAGTTGACCCAGGTGGATAAATGCCTCGAATAGGACGGTTAATTAGTGGACGATCCAAAGAACCATTCAACATCTTCCAGGTTTCAGCATCAATTCCATCCACAAATAAATTAGGATCAAAAGTAGGCATGCTGACATATGCCAAGACCTCGCCATTTTTAGGATTGATCGCGACCAACGCGCCTCGACGACTTCCAAAAGCCTTTTCAGCAATTTCTTGAATCTTTGAATCAACGGATAAAACTAAGTTGTCACCAGGCACTGGTGCTGTGCTAGATAATACTCGCACGGCCTGACCGTCAGCATCCACTTCAACTTGTTGAAATCCTGTTTGTCCATGAAGAACTGATTCATAGAATTGTTCTATACCACCCTTTCCAATATGATCCGAACCTTTGTAATTACCCAAGTCCCCAGAAGCATCTAAATTTTTAATATCGCTCTCATTAATTCGCCCAATATAACCAATCATATGAGAACCCATACCATTTTGAGGATAACTCCTAAATAGTCGAGATCGGATTTCTACGCCCGGAAATTGGTAGCGATTTACCGCAAACTTAGCAGCTTCCTGCTCATTCAAGTGAGTGCGTATTGGAACACTTTCAAAGTTATGAGTCTGTGCTCTTAGCTTTTTAAATTGCTTGCGATCTTCGTTACTAACTTCCATCATTTGGCTAATACGATTAATCGTATCTTCCACGTTGCCTGCTTTTGAAGGCGTAATCTCCAAGGTATACACAAAGAAATTATGCGCAAGAATAACGCCGTTACGATCTAAAATTAGGCCGCGATTGGGGACTGTCGGAACAAGAGATATACGGTTATTTTCTGCCAAAGTATGGAAGTAATCGTATTTACCAATCTGCAAGAAGAAAAAACGAAATAACAAAATTGCAAAGCAGAATAGAACAATGAAGCCAGCAACACTTAAACGTAACTTGAAGTGATGATGTTCTAAAGAATGATTTCTGAGTTCACGTCGCAATAACATATTAAAAGTTAATGTCTAGCACGAGGTGAGAAGAATCTAACAATGACAAAATGCCAAAATAAAACACTACTGAGACATGAAAGGAAGAAGTAATATCCTGGATTTTCAGCCCCTGAAAAAAGTTTTAACACAAAGAGCGCGAGCTGATTAACTAACAGAAGTAAAAATACATAACTTGTCTGCTGTAAATCTGTAAATAAAATGAGGCGACGTTGATAAACAACTGCAAGAAAAGCAGTAATCGCATATGCCAAAGCATTCTGACCAAATAAACTACCACTCGACAAATCAATCGCCAAGCCTGCAATCCATGCAAGGCCAATATTACAATGCTGCGGGGCGCGTAACATCCAAAAAAGCAATGCCAGCAAGACAAAATCTGGTCGCAAATACAAGCCCCAACCAGACCATGGGAATAGTTGCAAAACTAAAGCTGCCAATAAGGAGGCATATATCGTCCTGCGTTTAATGACCGGCATTTTTCTTCACGCTTTGTTTGGTTTTCTGATTCTTTGAAACTTTACTTGATTGCTCTTCTTCACGAGCCTTGGCTACTTCTTCGTTAACAGCAGTTTTGTGATCCAAATCTAATAAAAGTACCTGACGGAAATTTTGTACACCCGCAATCGGCAATGCAACAATAGTTGCAAAAGGAGAACCTGAAGAGACTTTAACGCTAGTTACTTTTGCAACACCTAGCCCTTGAGGGTAAACACCATCAATACCAGAAGTCACTAAACGGTCGCCGACTTGAATATCAACGTTGGCGGGCAAGTAAGGAAGATTAATTCCATACTCCCTTCCCCCACCAAAGGCGATTGCACGCAAACCGCTTCGTTCAACCTGCACTGGAATTGATAAATCGTGATCAGTTAATAAAGTAACTTCACTGGTATGCGGATAAACCCTAGTGACCTGCCCTAAAACACCATTAGCATCAACTACCGCCTGTCCAGCTTGTATCTCCTTATCGGCACCAATGTTCACAATGACTTTATGAGTGAATGGATCCAATCCCAAGTGCATAATTTCTGCCATTTTAGTAGGACGAATAGTTGTTTTTGAAGCATCGAATAAGGAACGCAAATGTTCATTCTCAGCCTGCAAAGTTTTTAATTCCTGTAATGCTGCCCCATTAACTAAAGCTTGCGAGTTTAAACGTTTCACTTCGGCACGAAGATTGGCTTGAGAAGTAAAGAAATCGGAAAGATCGTTATACAAAACGACCGGACGATTCGCCAGCCATTGGAAAGGAGAAAGAAGACTAACGGCACTTTGACGAACTTCAGTGAGGTAGCTAAAGCGTGCATCAGAAGCGATTAACAATAATGAAAGCGTAGCAAACATAATCAGCCTAGCAAAAGCACTAGGGCCGCGAACAAAAAACTTTGGCGACTGCTGATATTCCATTA